>CATXYA010000408.1 GCA_958403605.1 uncultured Oscillospiraceae bacterium | reverse complement strand
AAGTTGCCCGGCCGGTCGCCCATGTTGCCGCCGCGGCCCACGTACAGGGGGTGATCCGTCTCGATCAGGTCGATGGCGTCCCAATAGGTGCAGACTGGGATCCCCAGTGCTTCTACCGCCTGCCGAAACGCCGGATAGCCGCCGGACAGCCGAATGCCGTTGCCTGCATAAAGCACCGGGCGTTTGGCCGCTTTGATCTTTTGCAGGACCAGCTCGATCGTTTCCGGCGCGATGGGCGCCGGTAGGACCGCGGCATCTTCCTCAGGGTCATAGGCCCGCAAGCCCTCCGTCTCGATCGTCATTCCTTGGAAATTGACGGGAATATCCAACCAGCAGGGGCCGGGGCGACCGTGGGCCGCTAAGTAGAGGGCTTTTTCCAGCGCATAGCGGATGTCGGCAGGATCCTCGAGCATAACGGCGTATTTGCACATGCAGGAGACCGCCTTGGTGATGTCGAATTCCTGATCGCCGACCGCGCGCAGCGGCAGGCCGCCGGTGAATTTTTCCGCATAACGGGCCGTCGTGTCATAGCGCACCTGGCCCGACAGAATCAGCATGGGGATGGAATCCAGCCAGCCGCCCACCACGCCCGTGATGGCGTTGGTGCCGCCGGGTCCGGTGGTGACACACACCGCGGCGATGCGGTTATCCAGCCGGGCATAGGCCTCCGCCGCCATGGCGCAGGCCTGCTCGTGATGGTGATAGGTGCAGTGAAGCCCCTTTTTGTGCCCCAAGGCGTCGTCCAAATGCATCGCACCGCCGCCGGTGACCATAAAGCAATCCTTGATCCCATTCGCCACCAAAAAATCAGCGACGTAATCAGCCAGACGGATTTTCATTTCTGTTAGCCTCTCTTCCGTTAAAAACTTCCCTACCTTCTCACCCAATTTTTAGAATTCTATTTAAAAGCCCACAACTTATTGAGAATAAAATTGAGTGGGATTGTAATCAACAAATTAATCACAGGTGCTAGCCAAGTGGAGACGTCCCAGAAATTGACCTCAAAATACAGCAAAACTGTTGATAAAAGGAAAGTTCCACCATAAGATAAATACGTTTTTAGCAGCCTACGAAGAGTATTCTGCCAATTATCCTCAATTGCCTGAAAAACATATTTATTATTCCAATAAAACGCATTAGCAACGCTAACGACCCATCCAACAACATTTCCCCACATATAAAAATCGGGATTGATCCATACAAATATATAATAGACCGCTAAAGAAATTAAAGTGTTAGACACTCCGACAATTCCAAACTTGACAAATTGGATCACCCAAGCGAGAATGCCTTTTTGCTCTTCCGAATGTAGTAAATCCTTCTCATCTTTCATGACGTAGCTTCCACAGCCTCCAAAATCACCTTCGCCATATAGTCGATCATCTCGTCCGTCATGCCGGGGTAGACGCCGACCCAGAAGGTGTTGTTCATGATGAAATCGGTATTTTCCAGGCCGCCCACCACGCGGAAGCCATCGCCGGTGCGGCGCATCTCGTCAAAGCAGGGATGCTTGATCAGGTTGCCGGAGAACAACAGGCGGGTCTGGACGTTTTTGCCCTCGATGAAGCGGACCACGCGTTCACGGGAGAGGCCCGCCTCCGGCCGCAGGGAGAGGAGGAATCCGAACCAGGACGGCCGGCTGTTGGGCGCCGGCTCCGGCAGGATCAGCTTGTCCTGCGCGGGCTCCAACGCCGCGCGCAGCCGCTCCCAATTGTGGCGGCGGCGCTCGATAAAGGAAGGGAATTTTTTCAGCTGCTCACAGCCGATGGCGGCCTGCATATCCGTCACCTTCAGGTTGTAGCCGAAGTGGCTGTAGACATACTTATGGTCATAGCCCTGCGGCAGTTCTCCATACTGGCCGTCGTAACGGTGGCCGCAGAAATTGTCGTGGCCGGAGGGGCAGACACAGTCGCGGCCCCAATCGCGGAAGCTTTTGATGAGGCGGTTGAGCAGCGGGTCGTTGGTGTACACGCAGCCGCCCTCGCCCATGGTCATGTGGTGTGGCGGATAGAAGCTGGACGTGCCGATGTCGCCCCAGGTGCCGGTATAGCGCGTTTCGCCGTCAATGGTATACTGGGTGCCCAGCGCATCGCAGTTGTCCTCTACCAGCCACAGATGATGCGCGTCGCAGAAAGCTTTGACGGCGGACAGGTCGAAGGGGTTGCCCAGCGTGTGGGCGATCATGACGGCTTTCGTCTTTTCGCTGCGGGCGGCCTCCAGTTTGCTGACGTCGATGTTGTACTGCGGCACCGTCACATCCACAAACACGGGCACGGCGCCGTACTGCAGGATCGGCGTCACCGTCGTGGGGAATCCGCAGGCCACGGTGATCACTTCATCGCCTTTTTTGATGCGGCGTTCTCCCAGCTCTGGCGCAGTCAGTGCCATGAAGGCGAGCAGATTGGCGGAAGAGCCGGAGTTGACGAGATTGGCAAACTTGACGCCCAGCCAGGCGGCAAATTCTTTCTCGAACTGGTCGGCATACCGGCCGGTGGTCAGCCAAAAATCAAGCGCAGAATCCACGAGGCTGCACATTTCTTTTTCGTCAAAGACGCGCGCGGCGTACGTCACACGGTCCCCCGCGCGGAACGGTTCTTTTTTCTCTTTAAAATCGTGATAATAAGCCGCGACCTGCGCCAGGATCTCCTGGCGCGCCTCTGCTTCGCTGTTCCAATGAGCCATTCAGGTTCCCTCCATAAATTCCTTGATCTGCCGGTCCATCACGGCGGGGATGTCCTCGTCCGCCAGCCACGCGCGCGTCCAGGCCACCGTTTTTTCGATGGCTTCGCCGATGTGCCAGCGCGGTTTCCAGCCGAACGTATGCTTGAGCTTG
>CATXYA010000407.1 GCA_958403605.1 uncultured Oscillospiraceae bacterium | reverse complement strand
AAATACTCCACGCGGCCCATCGAGCTCACCTTGGTGCAGGATTTGTTCATCAGCCACAAAATGATATCCATATCATGGCAGCACTTTTGCAGGATCATCGGGCTTGTTTCCGTGGAATTGCGCCAGTTTCCCCGCACAAAGCTGTGTGCCTGATGCCAAAACCCCACGTTTTCCGCATGTTTGATATTGATCACATCGCCGATCCTGCCACTGTCCACGACATCCTTGATCGCGGAGAAAAATTCCGAGTAACGCAGCACATGGCAGATGCTGAAAATGCGGTGGTATTTCTCCGCGTATTTTCCCATTTCAATACATTCTTCCGCCACCGGGGACATCGGTTTTTCCAAGAGGACATGATACCCTTTTTCCAGCGCTGACAAAGTCGGCTGCGTATGCATCCGGTCCTGTGTGCAGATAAACGCGGCATCCGCCAGTTTTGGCTGCGCCAAAAGCGCTTCCCAACTGTCAAACACACGGTCCGCGGGAATCTGGTGCGCTTGTGCGAAGCGTTCCCGCCGGGCGGCATCCGGTTCCGCAACGGCCACAAATTTCAGTTCCTCCGGATGTCCCAATGCACATTCCCCATAAACTTCATAACCCCGTTGTCCTGCTCCCAATAAAATTGCTGTTACCATTTTTATTGCACCTCTATCCTTATTTTGAAAAACACAGCAACCATTATTTATTTGTAACCGCCGCCGCGCAGGGAATCGATCAGCACCGCCAAAACCAGCACCACGCCCCGCACAAGCATTTGATAATAAGATTGTACGCTCAGCAGGGTAAGGCCGTTATTGATCACCGTGAGCAAAATAAGGCCCAAAAACGTACCGGACAGCTTTCCCTTGCCGCCTGCCAGCGACAGTCCACCCAAAAGCACCGCTGTTGTAATTTCCATTTCTGCGCCCACGCCGTTGGACGGGATGGAGGCGCCCACCTGGCATGCCGCCAGAATTCCCGCAATGGCCGCACAGGTGCTGCTGACCATCAAGCCGCCAATACGGACCCGCCGGATATTGATGCCCGCCAGGTAGCTGGCATTGGCATTGGCGCCCACCGCATAAACGCTGCGGCCAAAGGAGGTATATTTCACAACAAACGCAAGCACGAGATAGACCAGCACCAAGACCCACACGGAGACCGGCACCCCCAAAAGATAACCGCGGCCAAGATAGTTCATCACGGTATTGTCCGTGGAGAGTGACTTGCTGGAAGTGATGATGTAGCACAAAGCGCGGAAAATCATTTGTGTGCCCAACGTGGTGATGATGGGATTGATCTTAAAGACCGTCACCATCACGCCGTTGAATGCCCCGCACAGCAGGCCCACAACAAGTGCCGCCGCAAGGCACAGCCAAATGGGCATTCCCGAAGCCATCATGGTAGCGCAGACCACGCTTGACAGCGTCGCCACCGCATACTGGGAAAGGTCGAACGCCCCCATGACCATGCTGATGGTAAGGCCCGCCGCCATCACACCAGTGACCGAACCGGCCAGCCCCATATTCAGCACATTTTTAATCGACAGAAAAAAGGGCGACTGGAAGGTCAGCACAGCGCCGACAATGATGATCGCCACCGTGAGGCTGAAGTTCATATCCGTCATGTACGGCTTTAGCTTCTGTACCAGCGGTGTCTGTTTAATTTTGGTTTCCATCTTATCCTCCTTATAGCCCGATGGCTTTTGCCATGATGGCATCCTGTGTAAACGACTGCTTTTCCATGACACCGCTTACCTGGCCGTCACAAATGACGACCATTCGGTCTGCCATGCCCATGACTTCCGGCAGATCGGATGAGATCATAATAATGCCGATCCCTTGGGCGCACAATTCATTGATCAGACGGTAGATCTCCTGCTTGGAACCCACGTCGATCCCACGGGTGGGCTCGTTCAAAATCAGAAGCTTCGGCTCGATGGCAAGCCATTTTGCCAGGACGACCTTTTGTTGGTTTCCGCCGGACAGCGAATTGATGATCGTGGCCGAAGAGGGCGTTTTTACCGCCAGCCGGCCGATCCAGCCCGAAACGAGCGATTTTTCTTTTTCCTTATTGAGCAAATGGTTCTTTTTGATCTTTTCCAGCACGGAGATCGTCATGTTGCTGCTCACGGAATGGATCAGCATCAAGCCGTCTTTTTTGCGGTCCGCGGGGATATAACCGATCCCCGCGCGTTTTGCCTCATACGGGCTTTTGGGCGCGACCTCTTTTCCGTCGAGCACCAGCTTGCCCGCTTTCCGGGGGTCCGCGCCGAAAATGGCCCTTGCGATCTCTGTTCGCCCGCATCCCATCAGCCCAAACAGCCCGACGAGCTCGCCTTTTTTCACCTCAAAAGAAACGTTCTTGAGGCGGTCCGTCGTCAAGCCTTCTACTGAAAAGCAGATCTCCGCCCGCGCTGCCTCCCGTGCAGGATACAGGTCCTTGATCTCGCGCCCGACCATCAAAGAGATCAGTTTTTGCGTATCCACATCCTGGGTTTTCATGGTGGCGACGCTTTTCCCGTCCCGCATGACCATGACGCGGCTCGACAGCTCAAATATTTCTTCCATGCGGTGCGAAATATACAAAATGCCAATTCCGCGGGCGGCCAGCTCCCGGATCAGGCCGAACATGATCTCGATCTCCTGATTGTTCAACGCGGCGGTCGGCTCGTCCATCACCAGTATTTTGATGTCCTTCGACAGCGCTTTGGCAATTTCCACCAGCTGTTTTTGTGCGATCGAAAGCGATTCCAGCGGTGTAAACGGATCGATTTTAAGCCCTACTTCATCCAGCAGTATCTGCGCTTTTTGTTTCAGTGCTTTGTAATCCACCGTCTGCAGCAGACCGGAACGCGGCAGGCTTCC
>CATXYA010000406.1 GCA_958403605.1 uncultured Oscillospiraceae bacterium | reverse complement strand
GGCAGCCCGGTGCATTTTGCGCTGGTGGAACTGTTCAAACTGGAAGAGACCGGCAGCACGGTGGTCACGCTGACGTTCAAAAACCTGTACTCCCATCCCATCCGCACGTTCACGGCCCATTTCTGCTGCAAGGACCGGCAGGGAAACGTGCTGGGGGAGGATGACTTCGAGTACCGGGACGTGGACGTGCGCGAGGGCGAATGCTTCGGCAGCGACGACGGCGTCTTTATCAGCGACGAGCCCTTGGGCAGCGTGGAGGTGACGCTGGTGAGCGTCATTTACGACGACGGCATCCTGCACAGCCTCAAGCGCTGCCCGCCCGTACAGCTGCCCGCGCTGCAGCCCATGGAGGAGCCGGTGCTGAAAGCCGTGCGCGCGGCGCTGCCCCAGTGCCATGGCCTGCGCTATTACCCGGCCAAGGCCGAGGACGGCTGGCGCTGCGCCTGCGGGGGCTTCAATTACAACGCGGGCAAGGGACGTACCGCGTGCAGCGAGTGCGGCGCCGGGAAGACCGAGCTGCTGCAGGCCGTGCGCGACGCCCAGCGCAGTGCCTACCCGCGCCGGGAGGCCTATGACGCGGCGGCGGACCATTCCGCAGGCGGCGGGGCTTCCTCTGCGCCCGTGCCGCCCCATGAGTACGGCGGCCGCTGAGCGGGAACTGTTTTGCAAATCACAAAGCCGCGCCTTAAGCTGCTTGGCATAAGGCGCGGCGCTTTCTTGAACGGCCAGCAATGAAAACGGAGGAATCAACGCATGCCAAAAAAACCAGCGGCATACACCAACGAAAGCATCAAAAGCCTGAAGGGCGCGGACCGTGTGCGCAAGCGCCCGGGCGTCATTTTTGGCTCCGACGGCGTGGACGGCTGCGCCCACTCGATCTTTGAGATCATCTCCAACGCCATCGACGAGGCCCGGCAGGGCTTCGGCGACCGCATTTTGGTGACAAAGTGCAAGGACGGCTCGGTGGCCGTGGAGGACTTTGGCCGCGGCATGCCCGTGGATTACAACAAAAACGAGGAGCGCTACAACTGGGAGCTGCTGTTCTGCGAGATGTACGCGGGCGGCAAGTATGACGCGGGCGGCGACAACTATGAATATTCCCTGGGTCTCAACGGCCTGGGCCTGTGCGCCACGCAGTACGCCTCCGAGTGGATGACCGCCGACATCTACCGCGACGGCTTCCATTACCATCTGGAGTTCCGCAAGGGTGAGAATGTGGGCGGCTTGGAAAAAGAGCCTGCGCCGCGCCATAAGACAGGCTCCACCATCCGCTGGAAACCGGACCGCGAGGTGTTCACCGACAGTAACGTGCCCGCCGATTGGTACCGCGACGTCATCAAGCGGCAGGCGGTGGTGAACGCGGGCGTAAAGCTGGTGTTCACAGACGAGACCGCCGAAGAGGGGCCGCAGACCACGGAATTCCTCTATGAAAAAGGCATCGAGGACTATGTGGAGGAGTTGGCGGGCCTGGACGCCCTGACGCCCGTGCGCATGTGCACAAGCTCCGCCACCGGCAAGGACCGGGAGGACCGCCCGGAGTACAAGGTGCTGATGAACGCGGCGTTCTGCTTTTCCAACAAGACCCAGCTGCTGGAATACTACCACAACTCCTCCTGGCTGGAGCACGGCGGCAGCCCCGACAAGGCCGTGAAGACCGCCTTTGTGGCGCAGCTCGACGCGCTGCTGCGCGCGAAGAACCTGTATAAGAAAAACGAGTCGAAGATCAAGTTCGAGGACGTGCAGGACTGCCTGCTGTTCGTCTCCAGCTCGTTTTCTACCCAGACCAGCTACGAGAACCAGACGAAAAAGGCCATCACCAACAAGTTCATCCAGCAGGCGATGACCGAATTTTTGAAGCACAATCTGGAAGTATATTTTATCGAGAAGCCCGACGAGGCCCAGAAGATCGCCCAACAGGTGCTCATCAACAAGCAGAGCCGCGAGCATGCCGACCAGGTGCGCCAGGGCACGAAAAAGACGCTCACCGAGAAGATCGACATCGCCAACCGCGTGCAGAAATTCGTGGATTGCCGCTCTAAGGACCTGTCGCGCCGCGAGGTCTACATCGTGGAGGGCGATTCCGCCCTGGGCGCGGTCAAGACCAGCCGCGACTCGGAGTTCCAGGCCATCATGCCCGTGCGCGGCAAGATCCTCAACTGCCTGAAGGCCGATTACAACCGCATTTTCAAAAGCGACATCATCACCGACCTCATCAAGGTGCTGGGCTGCGGCGTGGAGCTTTCGGGCAAGGCGAAAAACGACCTTTCAAGCTTCGACCTTTCCAACCTGCGCTGGAACAAGATCATCATCTGCACGGACGCAGACGTGGACGGCTACCAGATCCGCACGCTGATCCTCACCATGATCTACCGCCTGGTGCCCACGCTGATCAATGAGGGCTACGTGTATATCGCCGAATCGCCGTTGTATGAGATCCAAAGCAAGGGGCACACGTATTTTGCCTACACCGAGCCGGAAAAGGCGGAGTTTTTGGCCCGCATCGGCAAGGATAAATACACCATCCAGCGTTCCAAGGGCCTGGGCGAAAATGACCCGGAGATGATGTGGCTCACCACCATGAACCCCGAGAGCCGCCGCCTCATCAAGGTGTCACCCACCGACGCGCAGCGCACGTCCGAGATGTTCGATTTGCTGCTGGGGGACAACCTAGCGGGCCGCAAGGTGCACATTGCCGAGCACGGCTACGAATATCTGGACGAGCTGGATGTTTCTTAAAGGATAAGAGAGGGTTTTATGGCAAAAAAACAGGCGAAAAAACCGGTGATGCACCGCCCGCAACTGGGGGACAGCGGGGAGATCCTGGACGCGGGCAGCGGGCGGGACCGGGAGATCACCG
>CATXYA010000405.1 GCA_958403605.1 uncultured Oscillospiraceae bacterium | reverse complement strand
GAGGGGGAAAAGGAGTGATCGTATGATCTATCACGTCTCGTTTCCGGGCTTGGGATGGGAGTTCACGCTGGACCGCGTGGCCTTCACCATCTTCGGCATGCCCATCTATTGGTATGGCGTCATCATCGCCACCGGGCTGCTGCTGGGCATGGTGTACGTCTTTGCCCAGTCGAAGCACTACGGCGTGGACGCCGACCGCATGGTGGATGTCATCCTCATCGGCACGGTGTGCGCCATCATCGGCGGCCGCGCTTACTATGTGGCCACCGCGCCCTTTGAGTACGGCAGCGTGTGGGAGATGCTGGACATCCGCCTGGGCGGCGTCGCCATCTACGGGGCCGTCATCGGCGCGTTTTTGTCGGGCGTTTTTGCCTGTAAATGGCGCAAGGTGCCCGTGCTGCCCATGTTCGATCTGGCGTCCCAGGGCTTTTTGATCGGCCAGTGCATCGGACGCTGGGGCAACTTCATCAACCAAGAGGCCTTCGGCACCAACACCACGCTGCCCTGGGGCATGTACAGCGAGGGCACGGCGAATTACCTCTCCTCCGTGCAGGCCACGCTGGCGGCCCAGGGCGTGACGGCGGACCCGTCCCTGCCCGTGCACCCCACGTTTTTGTATGAATCGCTGTGGTGCGCGCTGGGCTTTCTGCTCATTTTCCTCTACCAGAAGCGCCGCCGCTTCCACGGCGAGATCACCCTGATGTACGTGATGTGGTACGGGCTGGGACGCTTTTTCATCGAGGGCGTGCGCACCGACAGCCTGATGATCGGTCCGCTGCGCATCAGCCAGGTGGTGGCGGCGGCCTCCGTGCTGGCGGCCTTTGCCCTGTGGCTGGTGCTGCGCAAAAAATACCAGGGCCGGCCGCTGGTGATCCCCGCGCTGCCGCAGAAGGGCAAGCCGGAAGCGGCGGAGACCCCACAGCCGGAAGCGGCGCCCGCCGCAGAAACGGAAGCCCCGGAAACGCCGGAGCAGCCGGAAGAGGCCGCGCCGCAGATACAGGCGGACGAAGAAGGGCAGTAACAGGAGGACGAGGATGGCACAGGAGCTCAGCGGAAAAATATTGGCGGCGCAGGTCAAAGCGCGGGTGGCGGTGCGTGTGGACGCGCTGCGCGCGCGCGGCGTCGCGCCCCATTTGACGGTGGTGCTGGTGGGGGAGGACCCGGCCAGCGCCTCCTACGTGCACGGCAAGGCCAAGGACTGCGCCGAGGTGGGCATCGGCTCCCAGGTGCTGCGCCTGCCCGCCACGGTCCCGGAGGCACAGCTGCTGGCCCTGGTGCGGCGCCTTGGGGAGGACCCGGCGGTGCACGGCATTTTGGTGCAGCTGCCGCTGCCCGGCCATATCCGGGAGGAGCGTGTCCTCGCGGCCATCCCGCCGGAAAAGGATGTGGACGGGTTCCACCCCGTCAACGTGGGCAGGCTGGTCATCGGCCAGGATTGTTTTGTGCCCTGTACACCTGCGGGGTGCCTTGAAATGCTGAAAAGCACAGGGCTAACGCTGGCGGGCCACCGCGCCGTGGTGCTGGGACGCTCCAACATCGTGGGCAAGCCGCTGGCGCTGCTGCTGTGCCGGGAAAACGCCACGGTGACGCTGTGCCATTCCCACACGAAAAACTTGGCGGCGGTGTGCCGCGAGGCGGATATTTTGGCGGTGGCCGTGGGCAAGCCCGGCTTTGTGACCGCTGAATTCGTAAAGCCCGGGGCCGTGGTGCTGGATGTGGGCATCAACCGCGGCGCGGACGGCAGGCTGTGCGGCGACGTGGACGCCGCAAGTGTAGCGCCGGCGGCGGGCTGGCTGTCCCCGGTGCCGGGCGGCGTGGGCCTGATGACGCGCGCCATGCTGCTGGAAAATACCGTGAAAGCCGCGGAAAACCTGGAAAAAGGGCTTGCAAAGCAGAACGCTTTATGATAAACTAATTAAGCCGCTTGGTTTGGGCTCCCTAAGTGCCGGGATACCGGCCGCCTATCGGTCCAGCGAGACTTATGTAAATGAGGGTATTTTATGTACGCAGTTATCGTCACCGGCGGGAAACAGTACCGCGTGGAAAAAGGCGACGTCATCTATGTGGAAAAGCTGGATGTCGAAGCCGAGAGCGATTACACCTTCGACACCGTGCTTGCAGTGGGTGAAGAGGGCAATGTGAAGTTTGGCGCGCCCAGTGTGGAAGGCGCCAGCGTCACGGGCAAAGTGCTCAAAAACGGCAAGGGCAAAAAGCTGACCATCCTGACTTACCGTCCCAAGAAGGACTCCAAGCGCAAGATGGGCCACCGCCAGCCGTTCACCAAAATCGAGATCACCGAGATCAAAGGTTAAAATAGTAGGGGAGGGTAATCACACATGGCACATAAAAAAGGTGTAGGTTCTACCAAAAACGGCCGCGATTCCGAGTCTAAACGCCTCGGCGTGAAGCGCGGCGACGGCCAGTTCGTTCTCGCCGGCAACATCCTCGTCCGCCAGCGCGGCACGCACATCCATCCGGGTGAAAACGTGGGCAAAGGCAGCGATGATACCCTGTTCGCCCTCGTCGATGGCCGCGTCTCGTTCGAGCGCGTGGGCCGCGACCGCAAACAGGTCAGCGTGAAACAATAAAGAACTGTTTCAAAAGCCGGACGCTAGGTCCGGCTTTTTTGTTGGATCGGCCAAGTTGCCTTCTACCTGGAGAAGGATAAGACGGGCCGGACGGCGCATCTTATAAAAGAGGGCGGGCGGCATTCGGCGGCCCCGGGACGCGCAGAAAAGGGAGAAAGACCATGTTTATCGATACCGCAAAGATCATACTCAAGGCCGGCAAGGGCGGCGACGGCGCCGTGTCCTTCCGGCGGGAAAAATATGTGGCCGCCGGCGGCCCGGACGGCGGC
>CATXYA010000404.1 GCA_958403605.1 uncultured Oscillospiraceae bacterium | reverse complement strand
GAAGACCCTTGCCGTGATCCCGGGCGCAGGGCACAACGTCCTGCATGAACGGCCGCAGGAAGCTGCCGCCGCGCTGCGCGCGGTGCGCGGGACCTTGTAAACCTGGCCGTAAGAGAAACGGCTTCATCTGCCAATTACGAACTTTTTAGAGGAGTGACAAAGTATGAATGAAAAACGCTTGTACAAATCCCGCCGCAGCAAAATGGTGTGCGGCGTCTGCGGCGGCATCGCCGAGTATTTCAACATCGACCCCACCCTGGTGCGCCTGGCGTTCGTCCTGCTGACGTTCGGCTGGGGCAGCGGCGTGCTGGCCTACCTCGTGGCCGCCGTCGTCATGCCGGAAAACCCGGAGCAGTGACCGCTGCGCGGTGAACTGAAAACAGAAGGGCCGCGCCTGCAAACTTTTTGTTTTGCAGGCGCGGCCTTTTGTTTTTATGCGGTTCTCGGAGGATATGGTACGCAAATACCTCTTTTGGGGAACGTGAGGGGGCGACTGCGGGCCTCTCCACTCCTCCAGGCGAAAAGGGATCGATGCAAATTTCCGCGGATTATCTCAATTCATGTGGTACACAAATTGCGATAAATGTATGAGCGTGTACGCTCGTACCCTACTTGTCACTATTGAAATAATGTTTCCCATTCACTTTTTAACAAGCGATATTCTAATCGAGTTTTCATTTTTCCATCATGCCACTCATAATCAATATGTTCTGCTTCCTTGATCAATCCACATTTTTGCATTACTTTCTCTGAACCAATATTTTCGGCTAAGCACCCTGTCGAAACTCTATAAACATTGTTTTCAAGAAACGCGAATTTTAACACCTGTTTAAAGGCTTCTGTGGTATACCCATTGTTCCAGAATATTGGATAGATAAAATATCCTGCGCCAACCAGCTTACCAACCGGCGTGTTATCTATCACGGTATATCCAACACTTCCTACTTGTTGATGTGATGATTTCTTCTCGATATGAAAAAAATAGAACTTTCTATGATCGCTTTTAGCATCTTCTAATACTTTTTGAAAATCTTTTTCCGCCTCTGTTTGAGTAAAAAATTGAATATCCTGCAAATAGTACATTGTTTTCGGGTCGCTTTTTAGCTTAAAATACGCATTTAAATCCGATTTCTCATAATCTCGCAGTATAAGCCGATTGGTTTCCATGGATATCACTCTATCACCTCTGCAAATTTCTGTACTATTACGCCTACTAAAGGAATGCGAGCATATACTATTACCCAATACTAATATTTTGACGACTACATTTGGCAAATAAGGACATATTGTCGTAACCGTTCTTATCAATTAGATTTTAGGTACCAACCCAGGCACCATTTTGCACTTTTCTATAGGCTCATCCTAATGCAAACCTCGTAGGGAACGCCGGGGACGGCGTTCCCTACCATGGCAGCTTCTTGTTCTTTACGCACCCCTTTTGCCGTTTTCTCCCATGGACAGGTCCAGGTCAATCCGGCAAAAACACCTTGGTGGGCGCGCCCTCCGCGTCCCGTACCAGCACCTCGATGCCGGCGCCGGCGGGCGGTTCCGGCAGGGCCTTGCCCTCGGCGTATACGCCCATTTCCGTCACGGTGAACTGCACGTCCCCCGCCTGGGCGGTGTAGGTGGTGGTGTTTGTGCCATCGGGGCTGCGGGCCTCGTCATGCTGCTCCGTCCAGGTATCCAGCTCCAGGCCCAGCAGCTGGGCCAGGCGCTCTGTGCGGGCAAACGGCGTCATGCCGGTCTCCTCCTTCGCAGTTTCCTGTGCCGCCGGCTGCGGGGCCTCCATGGCCAGGCGCGGCTGGGCGGCCGTTTCATTTTGTGTACCGCCCGCCGCGGTCTGCGGTGCGGCGTCCTCCGCCGTATCCTGTATGCTGGGAGCGACCGCCGCGCTGGACTGGGCCGTCCCGGCGTCCGCCGCGGCCTTCGCCGTCATGCCGCCGCCCTGCAAACTGCGCAGGGCCACCGGCGCCAGCACCAGCGCCAACAGCGCCGCTGCGGCCAGCAGGGGTTTTTGAAACCGCAGGGGGCGCCGGGACGCGGGCTTTTCGGCGGCTTCCAGGATGCGCTTCCGGGCGCTCTCGTCCAGGCGCACCTTTTCCATGGCGCTCTCATAATCACGCGCGCTCATCGTCCCACTCCCCTTTCAGCGTTTCCTGCAGTAATTTCCGGGCCCGGGCCAGCTGGCTGAGCACCGTGTTCTGCGGCCTGCTCAGCAGCTTTGCCAGCTCGGCGGTGTCATAGCCTTCAATATAGTAAAGATAAACGACCTGCCGGTATTTCAGCGGCAGCGCCGCCACCGCCGCGGCAGTGGCGCTCTCTGAAGGGGTGAAGGGCACATCGGGATACGATTCCTCCAGGCCCTGGGTCTTGCGCTGCCAGGCGCTGCGCAAAAAGCTTTTGGCCCGGTTCATCGTCACCCGCAGCAGCCAGGCCTTTTGATGCTCCGCGCTCTCAAAGGCCGGTTTGGCCCGCAGCAGCGACACAAAGACATCCTGGGTGATGTCCTCGGCATCGGCCCGGTTTTTCACCATGGCCAGCGCCGCGCGCAGCACCATGTCGCCGTAGGCCTCCACGATCTCCTGTGCTGTGTCCAGCACCGCGGTCTGGGACATGCCCACCCGCCTCCTCTCATTGGGAATACCAAGAATGGTTTCTCTTTATTGCATCATAACAAAAAAGGCCCCGGGCGTAAAGCCCGGGGCGCCGGCGGAGAAGGAACAGGATGGGGTCGGGTAGGTTTCTGCGCGCCCCCTCATCCGTCTGATGCTGCGCATCAGCCACCTTCCCCCACCGGGGGAAGGCGCAACGCGGGCGGCGTCCCGCCGCCCTGCTACTACTTGCTAAAAGCTTTACGCTT
>CATXYA010000403.1 GCA_958403605.1 uncultured Oscillospiraceae bacterium | reverse complement strand
AGGGCGCGCAGGGGGCCATCGACCTGCAGGACAACGTGGAATATCAGTCTCTTTGCCCGCAGTGCTATTTTCGGGAACGGGACGCGTTCTTTTCCGAAAAGGAACCTTCCATCTGACCGGATTGTTTTGAGAGGAGGCGTTTTCCCTTGTCCACCCGCAAAGAATTCGCGCAGTATATCCAGGATCAGCTGGCCCTGGCAGGAAATATCCGCTGCCGCCCCCTGATGGGCGAGTACGGACTGTGGTGCGGCGGCATCTTTTTCGGCACCATTGAAAACGACTGCCTGTATTTGAAGATCACCCCCGCCTCCCGGCGCCTGCTGCCGGACGCGCCGGTGGAAGAGCCGCATCCTGGCGCCAAACTGCTGGCGGTGCGGGAGACGGAGGACCGGGAGTTTTTGGCCAGGCTGGTACAAGAGACCTGTGCCGAGCTGCCGCCGCCGAAACCGCGCCGGAAGCAGATCCCATGAAATTGCAAAGGCCCCGCTGCCGAATAGGCAAGCGGGGCCTTTGTCGTTCTCCAGGGAGCATTACTCCCCCATCAAAAAATCGATCTGCGCCATCCGGTTGGACGCCAGCTTCCGCTCCTGCACGCGGTCCTGCGGCCCCAGCTGTCCAAACAGCAGCGGCGAATGGGGGTCGTGCTGCCGGTAATGCTCCTGCGCGGTGAGAATGCCTTTGGTCGCGTAGCAATACACGCAGCCGTGCGGGCACGTTTGATAAGCGCCGATATCCACGCTGGCGGCGCAGCCGCAGCCGGGACGTTGATGCTTGTCCCGCTCCACAGACAGGGGAACGCCCCCGATGCGCTCGAGCCGTGCCCGGTCGATACAGTGCGCCGGTGGGATCCCCAAGGCCTCCCCGATCCCCGGTTCGGCACAGGTGCTCAGCGCAATGCCCGTTTGCCGGGCAATTTGAGCGAACTGTGCCAGCAATTCCCGCTGCTGGCGAACGTCGGGCGGTGTGATTCCCAGGGGGCGGATCTTCTTGGGCGTGTCGCGGTACAAGTCCAGAAAGCTCACGGTGCAGGTCTCCGTGAAGCCCGCCAGCTGCCGGGCCATCTCCGCGAACGCATGGCAGTGGTACTCCATGGAATAAGTGCCGCTTAAAAAGACGGGATCATACCGCCAGACCACGCGCTCTTTCCCCACCGACGCGGACAGCTGCCGGAAGGCCGGGAGCAGCACCGCCTGCTTTTCCGGGAGGCCCGGCTCCACCTCCCGCCCGTAAGGGGTCAAGGTGAATTGAAAATAGAACGGGACTGCCGGCAGCTCCTGGAGCCGGGGCAGCATCGGCCGCGGATCTTTTGTCCAAAAGACAAGCCCATCCACCACCTCCGGCGCCAGGCTGATCTTGGAGACTTGATGCGGGTTCCACGGGTTGCGTGCCAGCACAAAGCCTGCCTGCAGCCGTTCAAAAAACCAATCGGAATAGCAGGCGGGCACATCGGTGCGCCTGCTGGCGCTGATGATCATGAATGCCTCCTGTCGAAAACCGGGCGCAGAAAGCTCTGCGCCCGGTCGATGCGTTATTCGTGCCGAATAGCTTCCAGCGCGGAGATCTTCACCGCGCGGTTGGCCGGGGCGATGCCGGACAGCAGACCCACGACGGTGGCGAATACCAGCGCCACCAAAACCAGCCACGGCGGGATGATGGAGATCTTACTGGCCGCACTGACGCTGCCGATGCCGCTGCCGCCGCTGAGCATGGAGCCGATGTCGAAGCTCATCAATTTTTCCGCTGAGACGCCCATGCTCATCAGCCAGGACGCCAGCATCTGCATCCAGGTATTGATGTGATTGAGCACGAACCCCAGCGAGAGGCTGACGACGGCGCCGATGACCCCGCCGATAAACCCGATGGTGCCTGATTCGATGAGGAACATCTGGCGGATCTTGTTCAGATTGCAGCCCAGCACCTTCATGACGCCGATCTCCTTGGTGCGCTCATAGATGGCCATCGTCATGGTGTTGGCGATGTTCAGCGCCGCCACCAGCAGTGACACCGCGGCCAGGCCCGCCAGCATCATCTGGCTGCCGGCCACCTGCTTTTGCATATCCTCGCGCGTCTGGCTCATGGAATAGGTGTTATAGCCGATCTCCTGGATGGCCTGTTCCACCTTGGAGACCGTGTTGACGTCGTCCGTCTTCACATAGACCTGGTCGTAGCCGCCGGTCTTCTGGCCCATGCCGCCGTAGTAAGAGACGCTGCCGCCCCCGCTTTTGGAATACTTTTTATACTGGGTCTCCAGCCACTTCATGTCCTCGATGCTCATGACCATGCCCATCGACCCATCCTTGGCGTAGTCACTCTTCATGATGCCGACGACCTCCAGGTCGTATTCCCGGGTGGTGGCATTGCCGTTGTCGTCGTAACCTGTGGTCATCAAAAGAGTCAGCTCGGCGTCCTGGATATTGAAGAACGGTTCCACCGTGGGGTTGCCATTCTCGTCCGTCTCCTTATAGCGGTAGCGGTTGGGATTGTTCCAGCTTTTTTTGGAATCCTCAAAGTTGTACGCAAAATCTTCGCCCACCAGCACCGGGATCTTTTTGCTGGTGCGCTGGTGCCCCACCAGGTAATCGCCGCTGAGCAGCTCATACTCCATGGGCTCCATGGCGTCCGGCTCCATGCCGGTGATGTTGCCGGCATACGTCGTGTAGCGGCCCTTCGGCCCGGCGGCCACGTTGCCGTCAAAGTTCTGCAGGCGGTACATGGGCGTTGCCGCCACCACATGCGGCGTATTTTTGAATTTCTGCACCATGTCGTCATCCAGCGCCGGGGTGTCCGCACTGTCGGAATACCCCAGCACCGTGATCTGCGTCAGATCGCTCCAGGTGGAGAGCATCTCCTCGGTGCGCTGGTTG
>CATXYA010000402.1 GCA_958403605.1 uncultured Oscillospiraceae bacterium | reverse complement strand
ATTCCTGTGGTGGAACTTCCGATCGGTCTTATCCCTTCACACCACCTTCTGTCGTCCCCGTGATGAGGAACTTTGATAACAGCATATAGATCGCGATCAACGGGATACTGGCGCAGATGCCGCCGGCCATCAATTCGCCCCAGGGGATCATATCGCCGAAGATGAGGCCGGACAGCACCAGCGGATAGGTCTTCAGGTTTTCCGAGTTGATGTTGACCAGAGCATACAGATACTCGCCCCAGCAGGCGCCGAAGGTGAAGATGTACGTGGAAATGACGCTGGGAAAGGACAGGGGCAGCATGATCTTGGTCACCACCTGCATCCGGCTGCAGCCGTCGATGCGCGCCGCCTCTTCGATGGAATCCGGCACGGCCCGGATGTTGGGGATCAGCATCCACGCGGCATAGGGCAGGGTGGCGGTGGGATAGATCAGCATCAGGCCCCAGCGGGTGTCCGTCAGGCCGATGCGGTACAGGATGATGAACAGGGGGATGTACAGCACCGAGGCCGGGATCAGATAGCAGAAGAGGATGAGCCGCGACATCAGCCGTTTGCCCTTGAAACGCAGCCGTGACACGGCGTAGGCCGCGGGGAAGGCCACCACGATGGAAAAGGTGGCCGCCGTCAGGGAGACGAAAAGGCTGTTGAGGATGCCCTGTAAAAACCCGGTGTTCGCAAAAAGCTGGACGTAGTTGTCAAAGGTGACGCGGCGCGGGAAAAGCGTGGGGTCCTTTAAGTAAACCTCCGCCGTGGTCTTCAGGCTGGTGTTGAGCATCCAATAGATCGGCAGCAGGGTCAACACGACCCATACGATCACGAAAACAATGCCGATCACTTTTTTTCTTTGCTTTCTTCCCAAAACGTCCGCCTCCTTCTCACTCGTCTGCCAGGGATCTCTTGGTCGCAAAATAGATCAGAATCAGGAAGATGGGAATGGCGAACACCGAGATGGCCACGCCCTTGCCCAGCTGCAGGTTCACCATGGCCGTCCGGTAGCTGTACAGGTTCATGAGCTCGGTGGCGCTGCTGGGCCCGCCGTTGGTCATGATGCGGACGGTGTCGAACTGGTTGATGGTCCAAATGGTGGAGACCAGGGTCGTCAGGCCGATCACATCGGCGATGGACGGCAGGGTGATGTGGAAGAAGCGCTGGAAGACATTGGCGCCGTCGATCTCGGCGGCCTCATAATAATCCTCGGGGATGGTCTGCAGCTTGCTGAGGATGGAAATGCCAAAAAAGGGGACGCCGCGCCAGATATCGGCGACGATGATGGCGAACATCGCCAGGTCGGCCTTGCCCAGCCACAGCATGTTTTTATCGATGAGGCCGACGGTGCGCAGCAGATAGTTGACGATGCCGCCGTTGTCGGTGAAGATCCACCGCCAGTTCAGCGCGACGGCGATATTGGGCAGGGACCAGGGGATCAGCAGCAGCGCGCGGCAAAGGTTGTTGCCCTTGAACTTGACGTTGAGAATGAGGGCCAGCATGGTGCCCAGGATCACCTTGCCCGTGATGGCGCCCAGCGTGTAAACGATGGTATTTTTGATGGAGCGGCGGTAGATGGGGTCGTTCAGCAGCTTGACATAGTTTTGCAGCCCAATGAAGCTGGCCTCGCTGCCGATGGTCTTATTGGTAAAGCTCATGTAGATGCCCCACACGATGGGGACGATCAGCAGAAGGCTGATATACAGGATCAGGGGTGCGCAGAGCTTCCAGGCAAATGCCGATTCCGCACGGTCTAGGGACATTCGGTTCTTGTTTTTCATCGCTACCATTCTCCTTCTCTGGATGATCGCCGTCCTCGTTTTCATCATCATAGCAATAAAGAAAATATTTTTCAATTCGAAAATTAAATGAAAATTTGTTTATTTTTTCGGCGATATGACGTATGGAAAAAGGTAGCTCAAAGGAATATGATATTACTAGATAAAGCCCTATTTTTACGATAGAAGGAGAATAGGAACGCGCTATGAAACAGGAAAAAATCGTTTTGCGCGCGGGTGGCGCATTGCTGGAAACCTACTTTCAAGAGGCTTCCCCGGAGATCGGGCTGAGCGTTTTGCGCCCCTGCGTGCTCATCTGCCCGGGCGGCGGCTACCAGATGCTCTCCGCGCGGGAGGCCGAGCCCATCGCCCTGGCCTTTGCCGCGCAGGGCTTCCACGCCGCGGTCCTGCGCTATCCCGTAGCCCCGGCCCGCTATCCCGAGGCGCTGTTCAGTTTGGCGGAGGCGATGGTGTGGCTGCGCACACACGCGGAGGAAAACCACATCAACGCCGCTCAGATCACGGTGTGCGGGTTTTCCGCGGGTGGGCATTTGGCCGCGAGCCTGGGCGTTTTCTGGCGGCAGGAATTTTTGCAGGCCGAGCTGGGCGTCGAGCCTTCGCTCCTGCGCCCGGACCGGCAGATCCTCTGCTACCCGGTGATCACGGGCGGGGCGTACGCCCACCACAATTCCTTTGACCAGCTGCTGGGCCCGTCGGCGGGAGCAGAGGAACGCGCGGCGCTCTCGCTGGAACAGCATGTGGACGGCTTTGTACCGCCGTCGTTCCTCTGGCACACCTACGAGGATCAGATCGTGCCGGTGGAAAACACGCTTTTGTTTGCGGCAGAGCTGCGCAGGCACAACGTCCCCTTGGAGCTGCACATTTATTCAGAGGGAGAGCACGGCCTCGCCCTGGCCAACGACATCACCCGCGGCGCTGACGGCGGCGGTATCTGCCGCAGCTGCGAGGGGTGGCTGGCGCTGGCCTGCGCCTGGCTGCGCCGCCCGGTGAAGGCCTATATAAAACGCTGAACCGCCCGCCGGGTGCCGCGCCGCCAGGGCAAAGAAAAACCTCCCGCGGCAGCTGCCGCAGGAGGCTGGTCGTCA
>CATXYA010000401.1 GCA_958403605.1 uncultured Oscillospiraceae bacterium | reverse complement strand
TCTCCCCGCATCTTCCTTTCTACTTTCCTTGTCCATCATGTTTGACAATCCTACAGGACCGACACAAACGTTAAAAGTTATCACGTCCCGCCGTATCTTATCCATCGAAAGGGACAGCCGCTGGAAAAGGTCGCTTCCGGCGGCTGTCTTGTTATTCATTTCCCGTGGGAAATTTTTTTGGCGTGCGCTGCAGCTTGTGCAGGCTTTTTTGGCGGTACATTTTTTCATCCGCCTGGTTCAGCAGCTCTTCCCAGGACAGCTTTTCGCCGCTTTGCACCACGGTGATGCCATAGCTGAGGTCCATAAAAAATCCCACGCTCTCCTGCTCTTTCCACAGCAGCGCGCGCACCTCTTCCATACGCTGTACGGTCATCGCCTCGCCGCAGTGCTGCAGAATGACGGCAAACTCATCGCCGCCAATGCGGCAGACGATGTCTTCCTTGCGGAAGGATTGGCGGAACGCCCGTGCCACGGTTGACAAATACAGATCCCCGGCGGGATGGCCGCATTGATCGTTGACCTGCTTCAGCCCGTCCAAATCGGCAAAGCACAGCACAAACGGCGTCTGCGCCGCCAGCAGCTCCTTCAGGGTGTGGGTGCAGAAGCGGCGGTTGTACAAATTGGTCAGCGGATCCTTATAGGCATAGTTGATGAGCTCTTCGTCATATTTCCGCTGGCGCGTCACATCAGTGATAATGTGCAGCATGGCCTGGTGCCCGCTCCATTCCATCTCATAAGAATTGACGACCAGCGATTTCTGGCACATGCGCTCGATCTGCCGTTCCCCGGAATGTTCAATATCGGCAAGGAACTCGTAGAGCTGCTGGTTGAAATCTTCCAGGCGCTCCGGCGTGCAGCCCTTGCACAGGTGGTCCAGCTGCTCGGAGGGCCGGTTTTTAAACAACGTCTCGTGAGTCTTCTGATCCAGCACGATGATCCAATCCCGGCTGCAGTTGACCACCTGGTTGATCATGTCGTTGGCTTCCTCCAACCGGTTGGCCTTGGCGGACAGCATCGCGGCAGCCTGGGTCAGCTGCTGCTCCCGCTCCTGCAGCTGGCGCACCATGGTGTTGAAGCCCTCGGCAAACTCGCCCATAAAGACCACCCGCTGCTGATAATCCCCCTTGGCGACCTGTTGGGTCTGCCAGGTCAGGTGGCTCAGGTTGGAGCGCAGCTCCTTCAGCGGCCAGCACAACCGGTTTTCCCGCTCTGCGGTGGCGTCCAGGTTTCCCTGGGAAATCGCCTTGGCAAATTCCAGATATCCGTCGATCCAGCCCGCCAGGCGGTTCAGTTCTTCCCCCACGGGCCGCAGCTCCTCTGAGAGCTCGCCCACATTCAGTTTTTCTTTGTTCTCATCCCAAAGCTTTTCCTGGAGAAACCCCAGTAAAACCTCAGCGTCTTGGTTTGGCATATTGTTCACTCAGATTTCAATGTTTGCATTTTTGCGTCAAACCGGCACACCCGGGCGCCGGTGGCCCAACAATCGATCTCCCGCACCTCGTACGGGTGGCCTGTATAGACCTGCAGGACGCCGGTCAAAAAGCCCTCGTCATAATTGCAGACCGTGTCCCCCGTCATGGGCAGGCCGGAGCAGTCCAGGTCTTCGCTCACCGTGAACATCGCATGACCGCTCTGTGCGTCAAAGCGCTCCACCCGCAGGACGCCCACCTTCAGCTCAACGAGCTTCTGCTGCAGCTGTGCCAAAAAGCCGTCCTGGTCCAGGCCGCAGTCCAGGACGTTTTTGGCAAACGCCGTGCCCGCGCGTTCGCCGGAAAGGCGGAATACCTCTTTCATCTCCTCGCTTCCATAGCGCTCGGCCAAAACGCCGCGCATGGTATACTGAAACAGCCGGTAGAGCGCCACCGGCATCTCATCCCCGAGATTTTCCCGGCCCAAGGCGATATCTCCCAGCTCATCCCATTTAAATTCTGTCATTTTTCCTCTCCTCTTCCCACGCTGTGTTCAGCACGGGGTCAGTTTTCCAAAATAGCCCACACAGGTTTTGCCGTCCGTGCTCCATACAGCGCGCACATCCAGCTGATACCGCCGCCGCTCCTGGTCCTGGGACGGGGCAAAGGCGATGATCTGCCGGTATTCCGTGTCATGGGGCGTCAGACGCTCCAGCGCATGCCGCAGGCGCGTCAGGGCCTCCTGTGTCAGCAGTGTCTGCCGGCGCATGATATCGCGGGCATGCAGAATACGGCCATTCTGTCCCAGCAAATGGGCCAGGGCCGGCGAATACTCCACCGTGTCCGTCATCTCCCGGTAATCGAAGACCAATTCATCGCCCAGCTCCGTCAGGAAGCGGTATTTGTCCCGCTCCTGCTCCACAATATTTTTGGTGCCCTCGGTGAGCGGCTTTTCCGGTTTGCGCGCGCTGGCTGGCACCGGCGGCGCTGAGACTTCCTCCTCGGTGTACAGCTCCTCGTGCAGCACGGGCTCCATCTCGACAAAGGCCTGCAGCAGCGCCGGGTTGAACATCCCGCACTCGCCGTTCAGGATCATATCCACCGCTTTTTCCCGAGGATACGGCTCCTTATACACACGCTTGCTGACAAGGGCGTCATACACGTCCGCCAGCGACACCACCTGTGCCCAAATGGAGATCTCATTGCCCTGCAGCCCATCGGGATAGCCCTTGCCGTTCCAGCGCTCGTGATGGTGACGGCAGATCTCATAGGCATAGCGGTAGATCTCTTCATCCTGGAAAAACGGGATGGATTCCAGCATCTCACAGCCGTAAATGGTGTGTTTCTTCATCTCCTCAAACTCTTCCGCCGTCAGGCGTCCGGGCTTATTGAGGATATAATCGGGGATGCTGATCTTGCCGATGTCGTGCATAGCCGCCGCCTCACTGATCATCTCCAGCTTCGCGGGATCCAAC
>CATXYA010000400.1 GCA_958403605.1 uncultured Oscillospiraceae bacterium | reverse complement strand
GGGGCTGGACGGGGGCGGGGGGGGGGGGGGGGGGGGGGGTGTAGGGGGTTTGGCGCGCGGGTGCAGCGGGCGAGGGGAGGGTGAGCTTGCCGCCCTCCACCGCCACGGCGTCCACCTTGCCGTCGTCCACCATCTGCAGGAAGGTGTTGTAGCTCACCTCGCTGACCTGGCGGGACCGCAGCGTGGGCATCAAAAGGGCATTGACCACCATCATTAAGAGCAGCACGATCAGCATCGACAGCCATAGGGACTGCCGGTTCGGCGTGCGCGGTTGCTTTTGGTCGTTGTTCATAGCTTGATTTTTACCCCTTTTCCAGAGAAAGTCCACGATATGAAAATAGTATAACGCTTTTTTGTGAAATTTGCCACAGAAAAGCATGAAGAAACCGTGAATTACGCCCAGTTTTCGTGTATAATGGGGACGATCACCAAAATACAAAGGAGCCGTTTTTATGAAAGATCCCGCCATCCTGGCCCGCGCCCAGCGCACCGCGTGGTTCCGCGAGAGCCGCTTCGGCATGTTTATCCACTGGGGCTTGTACGCCATCCCCGCCCGCGGCGAGTGGGTACGCAGCGATGAGCGCATGCCGGAGGCCGACTACCTGCCCTTTTTCGACGAGTTCACCGCCCGGGACTGCGACCCCAAGGCCTGGGCCAAACTGGCCAAGGAGGCCGGGATGAAGTATGCGGTGCTGACGGCCAAGCACCACGACGGTTTTTGCCTGTGGGATTCCCAGCTGACGGATTTCAAAAGCACCAACACGCCCGCCGGGCGGGACTTTGTGCGGGAATTTTTGGACGCCTTCCGCGCCGAGGGGCTCAAGGTAGGGCTCTACTACTCGCTGCTGGATTGGCACCACCCCGATTTTTACGCCTACGGTGACCGCCAGCACCCGGAGCGGGACAACGAGGCCTTCAACGGCTATCCCCATGATTTTGACCGCTATCTGCGCTACATGCACGGCCAGGTGGAGGAGTTGCTGACGGGCTACGGCAAGCTGGACCTGCTGTGGTTCGATTTTTCCTATGAGGACGCCATGCACGTCATGTCCGGCGAGACCTGGCGGGCCACGGAGCTGATGGAACTTGTGCGCCGCCTGCAGCCGGGGATCGTCGTCAACAACCGGCTGGAATCCGGCGGCAACGTTGCCGGTACCATCGCCACCGCCCATCCCGCCGTGTACGCTGGGGATTTCGCCTCGCCCGAGCAGATGCTGCCGCCTGCCGGCGTGCTGGACCCGGACGGCGACCCCGTGCCCTGGGAGGCCTGCATCACCCTCAACGACCACTGGGGCTACGTGGCCCATGACCACCATTACAAGACCGCCGCCATGGTGGTGCGCATGCTGGCGGAATGCACCGCCAAAAACGGCAACCTCATTTTGAACGTGGGGCCGGACGCCCGGGGCTGCATTCCCGCCGAGGCGCAGGCTGTGCTGCGCGAGGTGGGCGCCTGGATGGCGAAAAACGGCGATTCCATTTATGGCTGCGGGGCCTGCGGCCTGGCAAAGCCCGAGTGGGGCCGCTACACCCAGCGCGGCGGTCATATCTATGCCCACGTGCTGGAACCCAGCGCGGGCGCGTTCCCCGTCCAAGGGCTCACGGGGCGCATCGCCCAGGCGCGCCTGCTGGCTGACGGCTCTGAGGTGCCCGTGACCACGCCCTGGAACGCCGAGGCCTACCCGGACTACGAATTTTTCAGCTTCGGCGGCCAGGGCTACCCCCTGCCGGATGAAAACGATACGGTGGTGGAATTTACTGTCAAGGAGTGAACGCAGATGACAGCCGCACAGCGGCGGGCGCAGATCGCCCGCATTTTGGAGCAGAGCGCCAGCCCCGTCAGCGCCTCGGCCCTGGCGGCCCGGCTGGGCGTCAGCCGCCAGGTGGTGGTGGGCGATGTGGCGCTGCTGCGCGCCGGGGGCAGCGAAAATCTGGCAACGCCCCGGGGATATCTGGCGCAGCAGGCGCCGGGCCTGCACTGCACCGTGGCCTGCCGCCACGATGACGGGCGCCTGCGGGAAGAGCTGTATCTCGTGGCCGACTGCGGCTGCGGCGTGCTGGACGTCCTTGTGGAGCACCCGGTGTACGGGCAGCTCTCGGGCCAGGTGCAGGTGTTCAGCCGCGCCGACGCCGACGCCTTGTGCGGCGCTTTAGCCAACAATGCTGCCGGTCCCTTGTGCAGCTTGACGGACGGCGTGCACCTGCACACCCTCTCCTGCCCCACCGAAGCCCACCGCGACCGGGTGTTGGCGGCGCTGCGCCAGGGCGGTTTTTTGCTGTGATTTTGCCCAAGGGACCCGCCCCGTGTGCGTTGATTTTGGCGCAAACGGGGATTTTTGCATTTTCGCTTGACGGTGCCCGCCCCTGCTGTTAAGATAAGTGTCAAGACACCTATCTTGTCAGTTGGAGGAAGGATCTATGCAGAAAACGGCCAATTCGGTCCGCATTCAAAAAATGTGCATTGCGGCGCTGCTGTGCGCGGTGGGCATCCTCGTTCCCATGATCATGCCCATCAAGCTGGTGCTGGGGCCCATGAGCTTCACCCTCGCCAGCCATGTGGCGCTCTTTTTGCCGATGTTCATCTCCCCCGCCGTGGCCCTGACGGTGGAAGTGGGCACCACCCTGGGTTTTTTGCTGGCGGGCTTCGCCCCGGTGGTGGTACTGCGCGCCGCCAGCCAACTTGTCTTTGTGGCGCTGGGGGCCCTGTGGCTGAAGCGCCATGCCGGCAGTAAAACGCCGTTGCAGCTGTTCCTCTTCGGCCTGGTATGCGGCGTCATCCACGGCGCATGCGAGGCGCTGGTGGTCACCTGCTTCTGGTTCGGCGGCGCGGCCATGGAGGGCACTTTCGTCTCCACGGTGCTGGGCCTGGTGGGCGTCGGCACGCTCGTG
>CATXYA010000399.1 GCA_958403605.1 uncultured Oscillospiraceae bacterium | reverse complement strand
CTCGGTTTGCAGCGCGTCCTTTTTGCTTATGTTATGCCTCTTCCAGCGCCAGCAGGTTGCGGCGCACGCCCAGCACGTTGAACAGGTGCATCATTTCCAGGCTGGCGGCTACTTTGTCGGCCACGCCCACCCAGAAGCTTTCGGCGTAACGGGGCGCCGCCATGGTCAGCGGCCACATATGCTTGCCGATGATATCCGCCTCCCGCTCCGACAGGCCGAAGCGCTGGGCATTGTCCAGCGCCAGCTGCGGATGGATGACGAGGCGCCGCCAATAGCTGAAGTCCGTCTCCTCCCAGTGCTGGAGATACAGGTCGTGCAGCAGGCCGGCCCGCGCCGCGGCGCGGTAATCCAGGTCCAGCGCGCGGCAGAAGGTAAAGCCCAGATAGGCCACAAACAGGCAGTGGTCATAGCAGCTCACGCCCTTGACGTGCTGCGGGATGGCCCGCATCCGGCGCACGGTGGGGTCCTGCGCCAGGCCCTCCAGGCATTGGGCAAACAGCGCCCGGTTCTCTTCCCGCCACATTGGCATCCTCTCCTTATTGGGTACTATCTATTAGACGAAGCGGCGGGCGGTTTTGCTACAGGAAAATTCCGTCAAAGCAGGCTGATCAGCGTCTCGCTGATCCTGGCCGCCGTTTCGCAATAGCGGTGCACGTCGAAATTTATCGTTTCCAGGGCGTGCTCGTCGGCGTTGTCGCTCACCGCCCGCAGGATGACGAAGGGCACGCCGTTTTTGGCGGCGATGTGCGCCACCGCGGCGCCCTCCATCTCCACGCAGTCCGGCGCGCATTTTTCCTGGATGGCGCGTTTTTTTTCCGCGTCCTCGATGAATTCGTCCCCGGTGGCGATCTTGCCCACCACATGGCGCACACCCACGGCCTCGCAGGCCGCTGCCGCCGCCCGCACCAGGGCCTCATCGGCGGTGAACTCCTCTAAAAAAGGCGCCGTTTGGGCAAACATGCGGGTGGTGCCGTCGTGGTACACGACCCGTTCCCCCACGATGACGTCCCCCACACCCACCTTGCCGGACATGTTGCCCGCGATGCCGGAAAACAAAATGGCCCCGGCGCCGAAGCTGGTGCACAGCAGCTGGGTGGCCGCGGCGGCCTGGGCCTTACCCATGCCCGCGCGGCACAACACAACGTCCTTGCCCGCCAGCGTGCCCTCATAGAAGGTGACGCCGCCCAGCGTCTGCCGGCGGCGGTCCTGCATTTTTTCATACAGCGGCGCGATCTCGTCTTCCATCGCGCCCATGAGCCCGATCTTCTTCATTTAGGATGCCTCACACATTGAACAAAAATTCGATAATATCGCCGTCCTGCACCACGTACTCCTTGCCCTCGGTGCGCTGCAGGCCCTTGGCCTTCACGGCGGCCATGCTGTACTCGCAGGCCGCGAAGTCGCCGTAATTCACCACGCTGGCGCGGATGAAGCCGCGCTCAAAGTCCGAGTGGATCTTGCCCGCGGCCTGGGGGGCCTTGGTGCCCTGGCGGATGGTCCAGGCGCGGCACTCTTTTTTGCCGTCGGTCAAAAAGCTGATGAGGCCCAGCAGGTGGTAGCTGGCCTTGATGAGGTTATCCAGGCCCGTGGCCTCGATGCCCATCTCCTGCAAAAACGCCTGCTTTTCTTCGGAGCCGTAATCGGCGATGTCCTCTTCCGTCTTGGCGCAGATGGGGATGCACTCGGCCCCCTCCTCCGCGGCCAGCTTCTGCACCGTCTGGTAGTGGGGATTGTCCGCCATGCCGGACAGCAGGTCCTCCTCACTCATGTTGGCGGCGTAGATGATGGGCTTGCTGGTCAGCAGCCCCAGCTCGCGCACGATGGCCGCCTGATCCTCGTCCTCATCGTCGAACACAAAGGTGCGGGCGTTTTTTCCCGCGCCCAGGTGCTCTTCCAGCTGCTGCAGCCAGCCCGCGGCGGCCCCGGCCTTTTTGTCGCCCGTCTTGGCGGCCTTTTCCAGGCGCGTGCGGCGGTTCGTCACCACCTCCAGGTCACTTAGGATCAGCTCGGTGTCGATGGTCTCGATGTCGCGCACTGGGTCCACGCTGCCCTCCACGTGCACGATGTCCGTGCCGTCAAAGCAGCGCACCACATGCACGATGGCATCGCACTCGCGGATATTGCCCAGGAATTTGTTGCCCAGGCCCTCGCCCTTGGACGCGCCCTTGACAAGGCCCGCGATGTCCACGAACTCCACGATGGCGGGCGTCTTTTTATTGGTCTGCCAGATCTCGGCCAGCTTGTCCAGCCGCGGGTCGGGCACGGGCACGATGCCGGAGTTCGGCTCAATCGTGCAGAAGGGGTAGTTGGCCGCCTGCGCGTTCTGGGTGCTGGTCAGCGCATTGAACAGGGTAGACTTGCCCACGTTGGGCAGACCCACAATACCTAATTTCATATTTCAAAATTCTCCTTTGAATTTTTGCTGAATTTTTGCCATGCGGATCGGCACACAGGCCGATTTGCATATATAAATGTATTATAGCAGATGCGTTCTTTTCTCTCAAGCCGTTTTTGAAATAATCTTCCCCGGGGTGCGCCGCCTGCGCAGAAAAACCGCAAAAAATTCCCGGAAACCCGACGATCTGTTCTTTTTTTGTCCACAATTATGCGGTATAATACTCTTGTATCGATACCGCCGCAGGCGGGCAAGGAGGAAACTAAGATGGCAAATGAGAAAATTCTGGTCGTTGATGACGATAAAAATATCTGCGAGCTGCTCCGACTGTATCTGGTCAAGGAGGGCTACAACGTGACGATGGTCCACGACGGCGGCGCAGCGCTGGCAGAGTTCGACAAGCTGCACCCGGATCTTGTGCTGCTGGACGTTATGATGCCGGTCATGGACGGCTGGGAGGTCTGCCGCAAGCTCCGCGCCAAGGACAACACCCCCATCATCA
>CATXYA010000398.1 GCA_958403605.1 uncultured Oscillospiraceae bacterium | reverse complement strand
TAGGCCGGAGATAGGTGCCACCTTTTTCTTTGAGGCGGATGAGGGGGCGCCCGCATATTTCCCCTCTCCCTGCCGCTTCCCCCTGATTCCCGGCACGAAGAAAAGGCTATCCTTATAAGGTGAAGAAAGCACGCTGCCCTCCCTCCTTGTCCCGCGCTCAAAAGCGTGCTAAAATGAAGCCCAAAGGGGGTGCTGCCATGGAGCTCGGCCTGCTGGTCTGCCTGGCGGGCGTCACGGCGCTGCTGGGCGGTTATGTGTGGTGGGACGCGCGGCGCCGGCGCCGCCTGCTGGCCCGCCGCGTGCGGGATTCCTTCGGCAAAGTGCCCGCCGACGGCGCGCCCCGGGCGGATACGGAGCGCTACTGGGCCTGGCAGGGCACGGTACCCACCGCCCTGGACGTGGACGGCCGCACCTGGGAGGACCTCTCCCTGGACGAGGTATTCGCCCGGCTGAACAGCTGCCAAAGCGCCGTGGGGCAGCAATATCTTTACGCGGCGCTGCATCGCCCGGTGCCGCCGGAGACGGTGGCCCGGCGGCAGGCTCTGCAGCAGGCGCTGGCGGCGGATGGCCTTTGCTTCCGGCTGCGTTTTCGCCTGGCTCTGTTGGGCAAGCGGCGGGGCGGTGGCTTTTCCGCGCTGCTGGCGGCCCCGCCGCCCCGCCCGGCGCACCCCTGGCTGTACCGTGTATGCGCCCTGCTGCCCTGGCTGACGCTGCCCGGTATCCTCTTCGGCGGTGCGGGGGCCCTGCTGTTTTTGGCCGCCGTCTCAGGCAATGTCATCCTTTATTATAAGGCCCGGCAGCAGCTGGACCGGCACCTGGAGACGCTGGGTTATGTGTCCCAGCTGCTGGACGCCGCCCGCGGTATGGCCGGGGACACGGCACAGGCCGCGCCGGAATTTTCCGCGCAGCTGACGGCAGCCCTGGCGCCGCTGCGGGCCGTGTCCGGGCCGCTGTCCCATCTGCTGCGCCCCATGGCGGGCGACACGGACACGCTGCTGGAATTTTTGAACATGGTGACGTTGCTGCCCATTTTACAGTACCTGCGGGCGGCGGATCGCCTGGAAGCGGGCCGGGGCAGCTTTGGCCGCGTCTGCGCCCTGGTGGGCGAGGCGGAGCTGGCGGTGGCGGCGCTCTCCTTCACCGCCAGTATCCCTGTTTCCTGCACGCCGGAGTTCACCGGGCGGCGCGCGCTGTGCTGTGAGGGCCTCGTCCATCCCCTGCTGGCGGAAACAGGCGTGGGCAACAGTGCGGAATTCTGCCGCCCCGTGCTGCTGACGGGCTCCAACGCCTCGGGCAAATCCACCTTTCTAAAGGCCCTGGCCGTCAACGCCGTTTTGGCCCAGACGCTGGGCGTCTGCACCGCCCGGCGGTTTTCCCTCTCTCCCGGCCCCGTGATCACCAGCATGGCGGTGACGGACGACGTCACCGCCGGGGAGAGCTATTTTGTAGCGGAGCTGAAAAGCCTGCGCCGCGTGCTGGACCTGGCGGACAGCGGCACCCGCGCCCTGTGCTTCATCGACGAAATTCTGAAGGGCACCAACACCGTGGAACGCATCGCCGCCTCGGCGGCGGTGCTGCGGCAGCTGGCGGACACGGACTGCCTGTGTTTCGCCGCCACCCACGACGGCGAGCTGACCCGGATGCTGGCCGCCGTTTACGAAAATGATCACTTCGAGGAACAGGTGGCCCCCGGCGGCGTCACCTTCGATTACCGCCTGCGCCCCGGTCCGGCCTCCACGCGCAACGCCATTGCGCTGCTGGCGCAGCTGGATTTCCCCGCCGCCGTCACCAAAGAGGCTCGGCACACCGCCGCTGCCTTCGACGAAGCGGGTGTTTGGCCCTTGGAATAATCCCCCATTCGTGCTATACTAAGAAAAATCCTATCAGGGAAATTTTAAAAAGCGAGGGAATCGTAAGATGATCGAGATCACTATGGAAAACGGCGGCGTCATCCGCCTGGAACTGGACGCGGCCGCGGCCCCCATCACCGTGGAGAACTTTGAAAAGCTGGTGCGCCAGGGCTTTTATGACGGCCTGACCTTCCACCGCATCATCCCCGGCTTTATGATCCAGGGCGGCGACCCGGAGGGCACCGGCATGGGCGGCCCCGGCTACAGCATCCAGGGCGAGTTTTCCGCCAACGGCGTCAACAATCCCATCCACCATACCCGCGGTGTCATCAGCATGGCCCGCAGCAACGACCCCAACTCGGCGGGCAGCCAGTTCTTCATCATGCATGAGGATGCGCCCCATCTGGACGGCTCCTACGCCGCCTTTGGCCGCGTGGTGGAGGGCCTGGATGTGGTGGATCAGATCGCCGCGGCGGCCACGGATTGGAACGACAAGCCCAAGACCCCCGTTGTCATGAAGACCGTGCGCGTGGTGGAGTGAGCGCCATGAAAAAGCTGTTTGCTTTTTTCTGGGATAAAAGCCTGCTCTTCTTCCTCATCATCGGCGGGCTGAACACCATCGTCAGCACCTTGGGCAGCCAGCTGTTGTACAGCTCGCTGGGCTACTGGGGCTCTACGGCGCTGATGTTTACCATTTGTAGTATTTTTAGCTTCATTTTCAACAGAAAGTATAGCTTTCAAAGCCAGGCGCCGCTGCTGCAAAGCGCCGTGCGCTTCACCATCGTCATTGCGGCGTGCTATCTGCTGGCGTTCGGCGTGGCCCAGCCCCTCACCAACTGGGTGTGCAACGCCTTCTTCCCGCAGCTCTCCGCCGCCTGGCGGGACCGCATCGCCATGCTGGTGGCGCAGGTAATTTTCACAGGCTGCAACTACATCGGCCAGCGCCTGTGGGCATTCAAGGAATAAGGACAAGGAAAAGAGGCGCGTTGCAAACGCGCCTCTTTTGTTGGCTGTGGTATGGGCAGGCCCGCGGGCGCCCCCTCATCCGGC
>CATXYA010000397.1 GCA_958403605.1 uncultured Oscillospiraceae bacterium | reverse complement strand
CAGTAGGCCGTAGCTGCCCGCGGCCTTTGGCCGCAAGCAGACGTCCCTTGCAGGGAGGCTGTTCGCCAAACTGGACAAAGTCCAGTTTGGACAGCATCGCCTTCCCCCGGTGGGGGAAGGTGGACGGCGTGGAACGCCGGACGGATGAGGGGGCGCCCACGGGCGTTCCCTTTCGGTCAAACAAAGCAGGAGGCCCGCCTTTCGGCGGGCCTCCTGCTTTCCTTTATCCAGCGAAGCTCAAAACGCCTCGCTGCGGTATTGATGGGTGTACAGCCGGTAGTAGCGGCCCTTGAGGGCCAGCAGCTCGGCGTGGGTGCCCGCCTCGGCGATCTTGCCGTCCGCGATGACGAGGATCTTGTCCGCCGTGCGGATGGTGGACAGCCGGTGGGCCACCACAAAGCTGGTGCGGCCCTCCAGCACCTTGCTGATGGCCGTCTGGATCAGCTGTTCGGTCTCGGTGTCGATGGAGCTGGTGGCCTCGTCCAGCACGAAGATGCGCGGGTCGGCCAGCAGCACGCGGGCGAAGCAGATCAGCTGCTTTTGGCCCGTGGAGAGCCGTCCGCCGCCCTCGCCCACCTCGGTGTCATAGCCCTGCTCCATGGCTTCGATGAAGCTGTCGGCGCAGGCCAGCTTGGCGGCGCGGCGCACCTCTTCCGGGGTGGCATCGGGCTTGCCGAAGCGGATGTTGTCGGCGATGGTGCCGCTGAACAAGTGCGGCGTTTGCAGCACGTAGCCCAGTGCACTGTGCAGCCACAGCTGGCTGCGGGTGCGGTAATCGGCGCCGTCGATGAGCACCTGGCCCTCGGTGGGCTCGTAGAAGCGGCACACCAGGTTGACGATGGTGCTTTTGCCCGCGCCGGTCTCGCCCACCAGGGCGATGGTCTGGCCCGGCTCCACGGTCAGGTCGAAGTACTCCAGCACGCGCTCCCCGGTCTTGTAGTGGAAGCCCACGTCCCGGAATTCCACCTTGCCGGTGATGGGCGGCCAGTTTTCCCGCTTGGGCTCCAGAGAGGTGCCGTACACGGCCTCCACCTCGGGGGTGTCCACGATGTCAGGCTGGGTGTCCAGCAGGTCGATGACCCGCTCGGCCGAGGCCTGGGCGGCCTGCATCTCGGCCAGGATGTTCGCCAGCTGCTGGATGGGGTCGAACAGCTGGGTGGTGTAGCTGATAAAGGCGGCCAGCGTGCCGAAGTCCAGCGCCGCAATAAGCACCAGATTGCCGCCGTAGGAGAGGGCCAGCGCCGTGGAGATGCTGCCCAGGCACACCACGATGGGCATGAACAGGGCGCTCCACAGCGCGGCGCGCACCGCGGCTTTGCGCATGGTACCCGTCAGATCAGTGAATTCCTCACAGCTTTTTTCCTCGCGCACCAGCGTTTTGGTGGTGACGGCGCCCATGATGCCCTCGTTGAAGGCGCCGGTGATGCGGCTGTTGGCCGCGCGCACGATGCGCTGCTGGCGCAGGATGCGCCGCTGGAAGAAGATGCACAGCACCGCCAGCAGCGGCGTCACGCACAGCACCAATAGGCCCAGCTTCCAGTTCATCCACAGCAGCACGGCCACGATGCCCACCACAAAGAAGCCGGACCAGCACAGGTCCACCAAACTCCAGGCGATCATATCCGCCAGGCGGGCCACGTCGCTGCCCATGCGGGCCATCAGCCAGCCCACGCTGGTGGTGTCATAGAAGCTGAAGGATAATTCCTGCAGGCGGGTGAACCCGTCCTGCCGGATGTCGTAGCTGATGTCCATCTCCAGCCGGCCCGCGCCGCGCACGAAGAAGAACACCCCCAGGCCCTGCACGATGACGCACAGCACATAGACCAGCGCAAAGAGCGGTAACCCCTCGGTGGTGCCGCCCTCGATGAAATGGCTGATGGCGAAGCGGGACAGCTGGGGATAAAGAAGGTCCACGCAGCTGACCACCAGCAGCGTCACCATCAGGCGGACAACGCTGCTGCGGCGGCGCAGGGCATAGGCGATCAGGCGTTTCCACACCCGGAAATCGATCTTTTCAGATTGGTATTCTTTCTGTTCCAGCATTACGCCTCGCCTCCTTCCGCAAGGGCAGCGTCCGCCTCGGGCAGCTCGTTTTGGATGGTGCACACCCGGCGGTACATGCCTTCCGCACGCACCAGCTCGTCATGGGTGCCGCGCTGGACGATGCGTCCCCCGTCCAGGACGAGGATGAGATCGGCCCGGCGCACAGTGGCGATGCGGTGGCTGATGAGGAACATGGTGCAGGTTTGCTTTTGCGCCAGGGCCTCGCGGATGGCCGCGTCTGTCTCGGCGTCCACGGCGGACAGGGAATCGTCGAAGATCATGATGGGGGCGCGCTGCAGCAGCGTGCGCGCAATGGCCACACGCTGCTTCTGCCCGCCGGACAGGGTGACGCCCCGCTCGCCCACCACGGTGTCATAGCCCTCGGAGAAGGACTGGATGACGTCGTGCACCGCGGCGGTGCGGGCGGCGTCGAACACCTCGTCCTGCCCGGCCTCCGGCTGGGCGATGGCGATGTTTTCACCGATGGTGCGGCTGTAGAGGAACGGCTCCTGCAGCACCAGGCCTACGTTTTTGCGCAGGTGGTGGCGCTGAATGTCGTTGACGTCCACGCCGGAAAGCGTGATCTGCCCCTGCGTCACGGGCCACAGCCGCTGCAGCAGCTGCACCAGCGTGGATTTGCCCGAGCCGGTGGAGCCAAGGATGCCCACGGTCTGTCCGGGGCGCACCTGGAAGGAGATGTCGTGCAGCACGTCGGCCCCGTGGCCGTAGGAGAAGGAGACGTGGTCAAAGCACACAGAGCCGTCGATGGCGGGCGTCAGGGCCTGGCCGGGCTCGGCTTCCTCGGGCGTGCACAGGATGTCTTCCAGGCGCGTCAGGGCCACGTCGGCCTTGCCCAGGTC
>CATXYA010000396.1 GCA_958403605.1 uncultured Oscillospiraceae bacterium | reverse complement strand
CGAAAGCGCGGAACCACCAGACGTCCCTGGCGGCCGACCCCAACGCCACCGAGGAAGCGTTGTCCGCCGCGCGGGACGCGGTACAAAGCGCCCTGCGCGCCGCGCAAAGCGCCGAGAGCGCGCGCAACGCGGCACTGTCCGCCTACAACCAATCGAAACAGCAGGCGGACGCCAGCGCGGCCACGGGCAGCGCCGACGCGGAGATCCTGGCGGTGGATATCGCCGAAAAGCAGGATCAGATCACCGCGCTGCAGGCCCTGGCCGCGGACGGCTGCCAGCTGAAAGCGCCGCTGGGCGGCACGCTGCTGCGCTGGAATTTGGCGGAGGGCGCGGCTTCCACACGGCAGGCGTGCTCCATTGCCGACGAGAGCGCGGGCTATGTGGCCAGCTTCTCCGTGCCCAAGGATTCCGCCGCCAAGGTGCAGGCTGGGGCCGCCGTCATCGTGCGGCAGGGCAGCGGCCAGGGCTTGGAGGCCACGGTGAGCGCCGTGGGCGCGCCCGATGAGGCGGGGGCCGTGGAGGCCAGCGTGCGCCTGCCGGAGGGGAAATGGCAGGAGGGCGCGGCCAGCGCCACGCTGACGCTGACGGAGACCGAGTATCCGCTGTGCCTGCCCGCGTCGGCGGTGCACAAGGACAACCAAGGCTATTTCGTCTATTTGCTGGAAGAAAAGGACACGGTGCTGGGCCTGCAGACCATCGCCAGCCGGATGACGGTGAACGTGGAAAAAGAAGGCGAGGAAAAAACAGCGGTCTCGGGCACCGTGGACAGCCAAAGCCAGGTCGTCACGGGAAGCTCGAAGCCGCTCAGCTCCGGCGCCCGGGTGAAGGTGCGGCAATGAACTGGATCAAACAAGGGGCGGCGGCCCTGGTGTGCGGTTTGGCGCTGGCCTTGGCGTTCGCCAGCGCCGGGGCGCTGCGCCAGGCCTATCCCGCCCTGGGGCTGCGCTATGCGGAGCCCCTCACAGAGGCCCAGCTGCGCCGCGCCGAGGAGACGGCGGCGCAGGACGCCGTGTATGGGCTCACTTTTTGGCGCGAAGAGACGGGCACCCTGGCCCGGGGCAGCCGGCGCGCCGCGGCCTCCACCGTAGTTTACAACGGCGAGGGTGCCGATTGTTATCCCGCACGGTTTTTGCGCGGCGGCTATCCCGGCGCGGGCGACGCGGCGGGCTGCGCGCTTTCCAGCGGCGCGGCCTGGCAGCTGTTCGGCAGTGAAGACGTGGTGGGGCAGGAGGTCACCTGGAACGGGCGGGCCTACCGCGTGCGCGGCGTCTTCCGGGAACAAACGGCGCTGGCGCTGCTGGGCGCGGGCATGCAGGACGGCTTTTTGAATGTGGAGCTGGCGGGCATGCCTACGGGAGACGCCAGGGAAGAGGCGCTGAACTTCGCGGCCAAAGCGGGCCTGGGCGCGCCGGATCAGCTGTGTTACGGCCCCAGCATCGCCGCTTTTGCAGAGGTTTGCTGCCTGCTGCCGCTGGCGTGGGCGGCACTGTGCCTGCTGATGGCGGGGCTGCGGAAAAGCCGCGGCCTGCCGCCGCTGTGGCGGCAGGTGCTGTGGTTTTTGCTGGCGCTGGCCTTTGCGCTGTGCCTGCCCTGGGCGCTGCAAAGCCTGCCCGGCTGGCTGGTGCCCGCCCGCTGGAGCGATTTTTCCTTCTGGACCGGCCTGGCCGAGACGCTGGGCCAGCGCCTGCGGGAATGGTTTGCCCTGCGACCCATGCTGAAAGACGTGCTGGCAAAGCAGGCGATGCTGACGGGGGCCGCCGCCCTGCTGGCGGCCCTGTGGGCGGAGAAAAAGCTGCTGCGGTCTTTGCAGAAGCAGCATTCCTGAATCGAAAAAGAGCCTTGGACGCATCCCTGCGCCCAAGGCTTTCCTTTTTCCCAAAACATCATCTTGACAATTCCCAAAAATGAATTATAATATATGTTATATAACGTAAATTATATTTTGGAGAGGACCTGTTTTTATGCCGCCAAAGACAAAGATCACCAGGGAGATGATCCTCGGCGCCGCCTTTGAGATCGCCCGCAGGGAGGGCGCCGAAATGGTCAATGCCCGGACGGTAGCTCAAAAATTGAATTGCTCCACGCAGCCCGTCCTCTATCATTTCAAAACAATGGAAGAACTGAAAAAGGCGGTCTACGCCAAGGCGGATGAATTCCACTCGGCCTACCTCGCGCAGCCGCAGGGGGAGTCCCCGATAAAAAGTATCGGCCTGCAGTATATCCGCTTCGGGGCCCAAGAAAAGCATCTGTTTCGTTTCCTGTTTCAAACGAACGAGTTCTCGGGGAAAAGTATTTCCGATTTGACAAACGCCGAAGAGGCGGCGTTTATTTTTGAGGCCATTGCAAAAACAAGCCATATTTCCGTGGAACAAGCGCGGCTGCTCTTCAAATCCCTGTTTTTATTCGCGCATGGATACGCCAGCATGTTTGCCAACAACGAGCTGGCATACGATGAGAGCGTCATCTTATCAGACCTGGAGCTGGTCTTTACCGGGATGCTGTCGGCACTAAAAGGAGGAACTGAACATGATCCGTCTCTACCAGAAAAATGAGCTAAACTTTTCTTTGGCATGGATCCTCACCTACGTGGTCCTGCTGAGTGCAGCCGACAGTGTTTCGGCTGCGCTGGGCATGGCAAAGATCATCACCGCCCCGGTGTGCATCGTCTTGGCGGCGCTTCTTTTCGGCTTCCTCAAAAAGAACGGCCTTTTGGAGCAGTACGGCTTATGCCCGCTGCAAGGGGAGCTGAAAAATTACCTGTACTTCGTTCCGCTGGCGCTGATCGTCAGTGTCAACCTGTGGAATGGTGTTTCCGTGACCGCTTCCGCCTTGGAGACTGTTCTATTTATTTTGAGCATGCTCGGCGTCGGCTTCCTGGAGGAAGTGATCTTCCGCGGCTTGCTTTTCAA
>CATXYA010000395.1 GCA_958403605.1 uncultured Oscillospiraceae bacterium | reverse complement strand
CCGCTTCGCTGCGCTCAGCACCTTCCCCCACCGGGGGAAGGCGAACGCGGGCGGCTTCGCCTCCCTGCTACTACTTGCTAAAATCTGTACGCTTGTTACTATCTTTACGCTTGTGTACAGCTACGTTGTTTTTCCGCGAAAGCAAGGAAAAACAAAAGCCTTCCCCCGGTGGGGGAAGGTGCCGAACGGAGTGAGGCGGATGATGGGGCGCGCAGGAGCCTCCCCAACGCACGCGTCCCCCTTCACCCGCCCTGGAACAGCGCCGCCAGGGCCTTGCCCACCAGGCGGCCGGAGTATTTGGCCTCCTCCAGCGTGTTGCCGTGGCCGCCCATCTCAATGAGCAGGCTGCCGGTGGTGAGGTCCTGGTTATAGTAGCGGTAATCGAACAGCACGGGGCGCGTCAGGCCGGGGTACAGCTGCTCCATCTTTGCCTCCCAGGCCGCGGCGAAGCGCAGGTTCTGCTTGAAATTGGGCAGGTTGCCGCCGTTGTCCGCGCCGCAGATGATCATCACCTGGGCGGCCTTCATGCCGTCGATCATGGTGACGGGCTTCACGCGGGAGCCGTCCTCCTTCTGGATGGCGTCCCGGTGCACGTCCAGCACCACCTTGATGGAGGGGTACTGCGCCAGATAGCTGCGCACCGTGGCGTTGGAGCGGGCGTAGCTGCCGTTGTAGCTGGGGTAATCGTGCAGGGTGGCGTCCTGAATGGTGTTGACGCCCGCGGCGTTGAGCTGCGCCGCGATCTCGGCCCCCACGGCCACCATATTGCTGGTGTTGTCCGTGGTGCGGGCGCTGGTGGAGGGGTCGCACCAGGCGCGCTCGGCCAGCTCGTAGCTCTCGGTGGCGTGGGTGTGCATGATGAGCACCTGGGGCTGGGCGCTGCCCAGCTCGATCTGGAACGGCAGGGGCTGGCCCGCCTCCGCCGCCACCTCGGCGTCCGGCAGGTCGGTGCAGTTTTTGATGGAGGCCGCGCCGCAGGCGATGTAGTGGGCGCCGGAGCCCTGGCCGTAATGGGTCTCGATGACGCTGGCCATACCCTCGGGCACCTCCCCGGCCGCGGCGGGCGGCTCGCTGGCGGCGGAAGAAGCCGGGGGCGCGCTGGCGGCGCTCCCGGCACTCTCGGCGGGCGCGGCGGGCGTTTCGGGGAGAGCGGTGAAGAAATTGCCCGCCTCGGCGGCGGGCCCGGCGGACTTGCCGTCGATCCAATCTTCCACGGCGGCAAGCGCCGCGCCCGGCGCGCTGACCAATCCGCCCAAAAAGGCGGCCGCTCCGGCCAGCTGCGTCCCCGGCAGCACGCGGAGGGCCGAGCCCAGCGTGGCCACCGTCAGCACGGCGGCCAAAGCCGGCAGCAGCACACGACTTGTCCGCCTGCGTCGGTACATGTTCCTCACCTCTCTGGCAGGATATGCGCCGGGGGCGCGAAAAAGAAGTACCGGCAAAAATTTATCGATTTTCGATAAATAATACTTGAAATTCGATAAATACTGTGGTAGAGTATCTGCAGAACAACAAGGAGGGATCGTCTGTGGATTGGGACAAGGACAAGAGCCTGCTGCTCAGCCGCGTGTGCGTGGCGGTGTTTTCCGTGGCGCTGGGGGCGCTGCTGGTGTCGGCGCCCTGGTTTTGGAAGGCCGTGCTGCACCGGGACGGCATTTCCTGGCTGTATTTGACGGTGACATACCTTTCGGGCGCGCCGGCGGCGGCGGTGCTGTGGCAGCTGCACCGCCTGCTGAAAAGCATCGGCGCGGGGCAGGCGTTCACCGCCGAAAACGTGGCGGCGCTGCGGCTGATCTCCTGGTGCTGCATCCTGGCGGCGGCGGTGTACTTCTGCGCGGGCTTTTTCGATTGGTATCTCTTTGTTTTCGCCGCGGCGGCGGCCTTTGTGGGGCTGGTGCTGCGGGTGGTGAAAAACGTGTTCGCCCAGGCGGTGGCCCTGAAGGAAGAAAATGATTCCACCATTTGAAGGAGGGATGCCCTGTGCCCATTGAGGTGAACATCGACGTGCTGCTGGCCCGGCGGAAGATGAGCGCGGGCGAGCTGGCGGAAAAAGTGGGCATCACCCCCGCCAATCTGTCGGTCCTGAAGAACAATAAGGCGAAAGCCATCCGCTTCTCCACGCTGGAGGCGCTGTGCAAGGCGCTGGACTGCCGGCCCGGAGACCTGCTGGATTACATCCCGGAGGAATGACGATGAAAACTGAAAAAACGACGCTGGGAGAAAACCGCCCGGCCTGGGTGTCTGCACCCTTTTTGAACGCGGACCGCCTGTTCGCCCTCGGTTATGTGGCGGTGGGCTATTTGTTTTGGGAGTGCTTTTGGAGCGCGGGGCGGCACTTTTCCAGCTGGGGGGAACCCTTGGCCGCCTTTTGCTTTTTCTACGCCGCCGTGGTGCTGGGCTACCTGCGCGCAAAAAAGCGCACACCGGCCAGGGAGAGCTGGTTTTGGCTGGCCGTGGTGCTGTGCCTGGGCGTGAGCCCGGCGCTGCCCTGGGGGCCGCTGTACCGGGTGGACCTGCTGCTGCTGGCGAATATTGCGGCCCTGCTGGCCTGCGCCGCCTATTGGACGCTGCTGGCCGCGGGCGGAACCGTGCGGGAGTGTACCTCCAATTGGCTGGCGTTCGATTTGCTGGACGCGGGGCTGGTGACGCCCTTCGGCAATTTTTTGCGCCTGCCCGCCATGCTGTTTGCCCGGCGCGGGGAGGGCGAAAAACGCCCCTGGGGCGCGGCGCTGGGCGGCGGCGTCCTGGGCGTGCTGCTGGTGGCGCTGGCGCTGCCCAGCCTGGCCGGGGCGGACGAGGGCTTTGCCCGCATGCTGTCGGCGGCGGGTGCGTGGTTCAGCGGCTCCTTTGACGAGCTGGTGTTCAGGACGGTGTTCGCCGTGCCCACGGGGCTGTATCTGTACGGATTGATCT
>CATXYA010000394.1 GCA_958403605.1 uncultured Oscillospiraceae bacterium | reverse complement strand
TGCGCCCATAGCTCAGGTGGATAGAGCAACTGCCTTCTAAGCAGTGGGCCAGGGGTTCGAGTCCCTTTGGGCGCACCAATATGGTGGGTGTAGTTCAGTTGGTAGAGCGCCAGATTGTGGTTCTGGTTGTCGTGGGTTCGAGTCCCATCTCCCACCCCAGAAATGAGCGACGGCAAATTCGTAAGGGTTTGCCGTCGTTCTCTCATTGGGCTATCGCCAAGCGGTAAGGCAACGGACTTTGACTCCGTCATTGCGCTGGTTCGAATCCAGCTAGCCCAACCAAAAAAGCAGCGTCCCGGTACTCCGGGGCGCTGCTTTTTTAATTTACCGCCGTGCCCCGTTCAGGTCGCCGCCGCGGGCCTGTGGGCCAAATTTTCCAGTTCCCGCAGCAGCTGATCCAGCTCCAGCGGTTTCACAAGATAGCTGTTGACGCCCGCCTGATAGGCCAGCGCGCGGTCTTCCGCAAAGGCGTTGGCCGACATGGCCACAATGGGCACTGTGGCAGCGTCGGGCCGCGGCAGGGCGCGGATTGCCCGCGTGGCCGCCAGGCCGTCCATCACCGGCATGCGGATATCCATCAGCACGGCCAGATAATGGCCTTCCGGCACCCCGGCAAAGCGCTCCAGCGCCTTCTTGCCGTTTTCCGCCGTGTCCACCATGTAACCGGACAGCTCCAACAGCGACTGGGCGATCTCGCGGTTGAGCTCGTTGTCCTCCACCAGCAGTACGCGCTGGCGGGCCGCCGGCGGCAGCGCGCGTTCCGCCGCGTGCAGGTCATGATGCTCCAAATCGATCTGCAGGAAGGTATCGTACACCGCCGAGCGGAACAGCGGCTTCGAGATAAAGCTGTCCGCCCCCGCCTGCCGCGCCTCGGCCTCAATGGCGCTCCAATCGTAGGCGGAGATGATGATGATCGTCGTCTCCGGCCCCACCAGGCGGCGGATGCGGCGCGTGGTCTCCACGCCGTCCATCTCCGGCATGCGCCAGTCGATCATGGCGATGTCATAGGTCTTGCCGCGCTCCAAATTCGTGCGCACCAGCTCCACGGCCTTGAAGCCGGAATCCACCCACACGGAATGGGCGCCGATCTCGTCCAGGATGGCCGCCGTCTGCTCGCCCACCAGGGCGTCGTCGTCCACCACCAGCACCTGTGTGCCGCGCAGCAGCTCTTCCGATTTGCGCCGCCGCTCCCGGTCCTCGTCGCTGTTGACCAGTTCCAGCGGCAGCAGCACCCGGAAGCAGGTGCCTGTGTCCCGCGCGCTCTCCACCGCGATGGTGCCGCTCATCAGCAGCACCAGGTTGTGCACGATGGCCAGGCCCAGGCCGCTGCCCACATTGTCGCGCGCGGCCTCGGTGGATTCCTGCTCGAACGGCTGGAAGATGCGCTTCAAAAACTGCGGCGACATGCCGATGCCCGTGTCCCGCACTGTGAATTCCAGATAGGCAAAGCCGTTGGTGCGGCGTTTTTCCGCCAGCCCCACCGTGATCTGCCCGCCCGCGGGCGTAAATTTCAGCGCGTTGGACAGCAGGTTCATCAAAATTTGTTTGATGCGCAGCACATCGCCCAGATAGTACCGCTCCAGCGGCTCCTGGTGATGCACCTCGAACACCAGTCCCCGCTCCAGAGTCTGCGGGAAGATGATGGTGTTGATCTCGCCGTTATGCACCGCGTGGTAGAACCGTTCACGCGCCAGCTCCACCTTGCCCGTCTCGATCTTCGACATATCCAAAATATCGTTGATGAGGCTCAGCAGATAGCGCGAGGAGGTGTCGATCTTCCGGAAGCAGTCGCGCACGCGCACGGGGTCGGCCAGTTTCAGCTGGCCGATGGTGCTCATGCCGATGATGGCGTTCATGGGCGTGCGGATGTCGTGGCTCATGCGGGAGAGGAAATCCGACTTGGCCTGGTTGGCCGCCTCCGCCGCCGCCAGGGCGTCCCGCAGCAGCTGTTCTTCCCGGGCCCGCTGGGCGCGCAGCTCGTCCATGCTCTTGATCAGCTCAATGGCCAGCACGTCGCTGCCCACGGGGTTTTCCACCCGGATCAAGTGCTGGGAGATCCAGTGGTACTGGCCGTCCACGCCCAGCTGCTGCAGTTCCATGTACACTTCCCGCTCCCCTGCCGCAAAGCGCTGCAACAGCGCCTGGCGGTCGAACCGGGCACTGAAATCGGCGCGGTAATTGGGGTAGGTCTGCCGCTGGGCGGCAGACATCAGCTCATCATAAGAGCCCGCGCGCTGGGGGATGGTATAGGTATCCTGCTCTTCCAGGAAGCAGTGGTAAGTATCACGCGTCAGGTTCACCGTCATAATGAGCGGATAGGCCGTGCAGATGGCCGCGCGCAGCGCCTTGTTTTCAATGAGCTGCTGCTCCTGCTGGGCCTGCTGCAGCGCGCGGATCTCGGTGACGTCCGTGAACACCGCCTGGTAGACGTCCTCGCCGTCGGCGTTGATGAGCCGCTGGACCACTGCGTTCAGCCAGATGGCGGCGCCGTCCTTGCGGTGGGCCTTGCGGGTATAGCTAACGGGCTCCCCACCCAGCCGGATGCCGTGCACCAGCCCCTCGATGCGGGGCCGGTCCTCCGCCAGCACCAGGTCAAAGGGCGTCTTGACCTGCGCCCGGTATTCGGTCTCTGAGGCGTAGCCGTAGAACTCCCACACCATACGGTTCAGGTTCACCACGCGGTGGCGCTCGTCGGTGGTGAATTGCAGGACGCCGCAGGGCACGGTGTCGTACAGCTGCGCCAGAAAACGCGCCTGCCGGCGCATCTCCTCATTGGCACGCTGCGCCTTTTCCTCTTGGGCTTTGCGCGCGCTGATATCCGTCAAGAAGCAGTTGATCACCGCCTTCTCGCCGTTCAGCCCCGGCGTCTTCTTGCCGAAATCCGCCACCCACAGCACCGTTCCATCCGCGCAGCGCACCCG
>CATXYA010000393.1 GCA_958403605.1 uncultured Oscillospiraceae bacterium | reverse complement strand
CAATATGCTGACCCACCCGTCCGGCGGTGTCGGCAAGCTGTACCGCGTCACGGTGCGCCCCCACGCCACGGAGGAACAGATCATCGCCCTGACGGACGGCGTTACCCTGGACGACGGCTCCGTCACCCAGCCCGCCGTCATCCGCGTGGTGACGGACGAGCCGGAGCGCACGGTGCTGGAGATGACGATTCGCGAGGGGAAAAACCGGCAGATCCGCCGCATGTGCGAGGCTGTGGGCCTCGGTGTCATCCGCCTGCGCCGCACGGCGGTGGGAGCGGTGAAGCTGGGCATGCTGCAGCCCGGGCAGTACCGGGAGCTGACGCCCCAGGAGGTCAAGGCGCTGCGCACGGCGGCCCAGCGCGGCAAGGCCACGGCGCAGATCGCCAAAAACACGGCCCGCAACGCCCGCAAGCGCGCCAACACGAACGCGCACGGCGTGCGCGCGGCCAAGGGCGCGGTGAAAAGGAGGCGGGAGCCGTGATCGCCATGAGACCCATCGACGAGCCGGACGTGCTGGACCTTCTGAATGACGGGCGCTTTGCGGGTGAGGTGCGCGGCTATGTGGTCATGGAGGGCCCGCAGTATCATGGGCATATGCTGTACCGCGTGGAAGCAGGAGTGACCGAGGTGCTGGAGTGCGGCGTGGACGAGACACCGCTGGTGGACGGCGCGGTGCGCGCCTGCATCGCGGCGGGGCAGAACGCCGGTGCCGGCTGCTTCCAGGTGCGCACGGAAGACCCCAAGCTGGCGGAATGGTTCCGCATATTCTGCAAAAACGCCCCGGTCCCCGTACCGGTGACGCAAATTTTTACCCCCTGCGGCTGACCGATGTAAAAAAAATGGATTTTTTTGTGCAGGGGCCCTTGTTATTGATTTGTCAAAATAGTATAATAATTTCAATTGGACTTTTATACAGGAGGGCTGTTCATGGCAAAAGCAATGTCCGGCAAGGAAATCCTTGCTCAGTTTTTTGATGAAAGCGCTTTTCAGGAGCTTTGCGCGGGTGCGCAGGGCGCTGTAACGGCGGCTTTCGGCAGTGCAAACGGCACGCCCGTTTACGCGGTATGCCAAACCGGCGCGGCCATAGCGGCGAAGGACACCGAGAAAATGGTGAAGGTGTTGGAGATGGCCGCCAAGACGGGCAATCCCGTCGTCACGTTCTATAATTCCGTTGGGGCAAAGATCGAAGAGGGCCTTGCGGCTGTGCGCGGCAGCGCCAATGTTGCCGCCGCAGTGGCCAAGCTCTCCGGTGTCGTGCCCCAAATCGTAGTCGTCACCGGCGTGTGCGGCGCTTCCAGTGCGCTGGCAGCCGCCAATGCCGACGTCTGCATCATGAGCAAAGAGGGCGAGTTGTTCCTCACGGCGCCGTTTACCAGCGCTGCCGCCGGGGACAAGGTGGAGCATGCGGGCAAGGCCGAGTTCGCGGCAAAAGCCGGCGTGGCCGCCCTGGTGACAGAGACGGCGGAAGAAGCCGCCAAGAAAGCCGCCGAGCTGGTGGGCCTGCTGCCCGCCAACAACCTGTCCGGCCCCGCGCTGTTTGAGACGGCGGAGGCCGAGGGCGCTTATAACCTGGCGAAATACCAGGCGGAGGATGCCCTGAAAGCAATCGCCGACGCGGGCAGCGCCCTGACGCTGTACGCCGGGTACGGCAAAAATGTGACCACCGCGCTGGCTGCCGTGGGCGGCAACGTCGTGGGCGTCGTCGCCACCGAAGCGGCGCCGCTGTGCCACAACTGCGTGTCTAAAATTTCCCGCTTCGTGCGCATGTGCGACGCGTTCAGCATCCCCGTCGTCACGGTGGTCAACACCGAGGGCTTTGCCAAAAGCAGCTCCGACGACGTGGCCGGCGGCCTGCGGGAAGCGGCCCGCCTGACGGGTACTTATGCCGACGCCACCACGGCGAAGGTGGCTGTGGTCACGGGCAAGGCCGTGGGCACCGCCTACACGGCGTTCTCCGGCATGGACCTGACCATCGCGGTGGAGGGTTGCACCATCGCCGCTCTGGAGCCGGAAACGGCTGTCACCGTGCTGTATAAAGACGAGCTGGAAGCCGGCAGCAATATCGCCGCCGACACCAAGAAATTGGCCGCCGCCTATGCCGCCGAGCAGTGCAGCGCCGCTGCCGCGCTGGAAGCGGGTGCCGCTGATTTTGCCGTGTCCGCCGCCGCTCTGCGTCCGACACTGGTGGGCGCGCTGGATATGCTGTCCACCAAGCGCGTGCAGCGTCTGCCGAAAAAGCACGGCAACCTGTCTCTGTAAACAAAAAGTTTTAGAAATATTAGGAGGAACTTCTCATGAAAAATTTCAATATCACCGTCAACGGTACTCCTTATAGTGTCACAGTGGAAGAGACTGCCGGCGGCGCGCCCGCTGCGGCTCCTGTTGCTGCACCCAAGGCCGCCGCGCCTGCACCTACTCCTGCTGCCGCGCCCGCTGCCGAGGCCCCCAAGGCCGCTGCGCCCGCTGGTTCCGCCGGTGCGGTGTCCGTCACGGCTCCCATGCCCGGCAACATCCTGGACGTGAAGGTTTCTGTGGGCGCTTCCGTGAAGTCCGGTGACACGCTGTGCATCCTGGAAGCCATGAAGATGGAAAACGAGATCGTTGCTCCGCAGGACGGCACCATTGCCTCCGTCAACTGTGCGAAGGGCGATGTTGTCAACGCGGGCGATCTGCTCGTGTCCCTCAATTGAGCGGGAACGAGGTGAATGACATTGGCTAAAAAACCCATCAAAATTACCGAGCTGGTGCTGCGCGACGCGCATCAGAGCCTGATCGCCACCCGCATGACCATGGAAGAGATGCTGCCCATCCTGCCCGTGATGGACGAGATCGGCTACTATTCCCTGGAGTGCTGGGGCGGCGCCACGTTCGATTCCTGCATCCGCTTCCTGGATGAGGACCCGTGGGACCGTCTGCGCATCATC
>CATXYA010000392.1 GCA_958403605.1 uncultured Oscillospiraceae bacterium | reverse complement strand
ATCCACAGATAGACGATGGTGATGATGGCCGGCCAGTATTTTGCCTCGTTGTACCATTTGATGGGGTCGGTGATCCCCAGCAGCGGCAAAATGGTGTTGTTCATAAACCCGTTGGTGGGGCTGAGGAAGGCGAACACGATGTAACTGATGATGACTGTGGACAGCAAAAACGGGATGAGGATGACCACCTGGCTGAACTTTTTGAAGAACTTGCTTTTGATGCAGTCCAGCGCGATGGCGACGGTGATGGCCAGGAGGTTGCCCAGCACGATGAAGGCCAGGTTGTACAGCACCGTGTTGCGCAGAGCCCGCAGCGCGTCGTTGTTGCTGAACAGGAACGTGAAGTTTTTGAGGCCGACCCACGGGCTGCCGAAGATGCCCAGCGAGTAATCGATCTTCTTGAAGGCGATCACCAGGCCGCCCATGGGCAGGTAGTTGTTGATGAGAAGATACGCTAGGCCGGGCAGCAGCATCAAATAAAAGGGAAGGAATTGCCTGATGCACCGGGCCCGCCGGCTGCGGCCGCGCTTCTTCTCCTCCTGTGACAGGACGCTCTTTGGGTTTTTTACCGTTTGTTCCATCTTTATTTCCTCCATCTGCAGATCGCTCCGGCAACCGCTCCGGGCGAAGGTTCTCTCTTGCTACACTGATACTATCAAAAACCGATCCGCCAATGCTATCAAATTTCTGCTGTTATTTGTCAATTATCTGGATAATCAAGCTTCTTTCGAATAACTTTCGTACAATTGTTCCAGTTTTTTCTCTGCTAAAAGCAGAAAAGAGACAAAATAGAGCAGATATTTGATAGAAAAGGGCCGCGCCCGTTTGCTATGCTAAGGCTGTCAAGTGGGCCGAGCGCCCCAAAAAAATTTGCAGCAAAAGGAGAAAAACGATGAAAAAGATCATTGCCCTACTGTTGGCCGCCGCTTTGTGCCTGGGGCTGGCTGCCTGCGGCGGGAAGCCCGGCAGCTCCTCTGCCCCCGCCTCCGCGCCCTCCGGCACGAGCACCCCGGCCGCATCCACCGGCGGGTCCGGCGAATACCCTGTCATCCGCTGGGCGTACACCAGAATGTTCTCCACCGAGTCCGAGCCCAAGGTGGAGGAAGCCCTGAATGAGATCCTGCGCGAGACCTGCCAGGCGGAGATCGACCTGGTGCCCATCGACTTTGCCAGCATGCAGCAGCAGCTGAACCTGCTGCTGTCCGGCGGCGGCGATTCCATCGACGTGTTCTCGTCCTTCTGGTACATGCCTTTGAGCACGCTGTATGCCAACGGCCAGCTGGCCGACATGACCGAGCTGCTGGAGGCGTACCCCGAGGTGCTGGAGCTGTTCCAGGATTATCCCGAGGTGCTGGAATGCTGCAAGATCGACGGCAAGCTTTATGCGCTGCCCACGGTGGCCGCCTATTCCTCCCCCATGCTTTACCTGTGCAAGAAGACGGATTCCGATTCCGCGAACATCGATTGGTTGCAGGTGAAAACGCTGGATGACGCCACCGAGGCCATGCTGGCTATGAAGGCCGCCAACCCCGACCACTACTATGTGCCCGGCGCCACCGAGACGTACTGGATCCCGAAGGACATCGACTATCTGGCCGACGACCACTTCTTCGGCGTCCTGACCGACCCGCTGAACAGCACGACCGTGGAAAACTACTACGAATCCGACTATTTTATGAACTTTTTGAAGAACGTGAAAATCTGGCAGGAGAACGATCTGATCACGCCCGACCCCATGTCCAACACCAACCCCACGCTGATGAGCCTGCAGTTCGGGCTGGCGTCCGGCACGCCGGGCTACGGCTTCGATATCGACGAGTGGTGCTATGAGGCCAACCTGCAGCAGCAGTACGGCGACGACATGGTCGGCGCGCAGCTGGGCGACCGCCTGATCACCACCGGCAACGTCACCACCTACCTGTGGCACATCACCAGCTTCAGCCAGAACAAGGAAGCCGCCATGCGCGTGCTGGCCGCCTTCTACACCGATCCGCGGCTGTGCGACCTGCTGGGCAACGGCATCGAGGGCGAAAACTATGTCACCAACGAGGACGGCACCATCGCGTTCCCCGAAGGCAAGGACATGACCAACTGCGGCTGGACCGGCATCGGCGCCACGTACAGCCTGCCCAACTCTTCGGGCAGCCCGGTGTGGTACTATCAGCCCACGGACCTGTGGCAGCAGTATGCCGATTCCAACAAAGAGGCCAAGCCCTCTCTGGCGCTGGGCTTCACCTTTGACGCCACGCCCGTGGCGGACCAGGTGACGGCCTGCAGCAACGTTTATGCGCAGTACTATCTGCCCCTCATCAACGGCGAAGTGGACATCGACGAGATCCTGCCCGTCTTCCAGCAGGCGCTGCACGACGCCGGCATCGACGATATCATCGCTGAAAAGCAGGCCCAGCTGGACGCCTGGCTCGCCGCCAAGTAACCGGCAAAAAGCAAGGCGCGCTGCAAACCCAAAAGCTTGCAGCGCGCCTTCCTTTTTTTGTTCGGGTTTCTCGAAGAATGGGGGCCTGTGTTGGAATGCGCTTTCCTGTTGGTTTCGGGCGGCCAATGGCCGCCCCTACGGGTGGAAGGGCAGGCACTTGCGCGCCCCCTCATCCGTCAGCCGCTTTGCGGCGGTTGGGCTCCGAAATGCGCCTGCGGGCGCGATCCCCCGCACGGGGAAGGCGGTGCTGTCCAAACTGGCTTTTGCCAGTTTGGCAAACAGCACCCCTGCAAGGCCGCCCCAAGAACGGAGTGATTGGCTGGCGGCTACTGCTGGCTTTTGTTTTTCCTTGCTTTCGCGGAAAAACAACGTAGCTAACCGCAAGCGTAAAAAGAGTAACAACCGTAAAGTTTTTAGCAAGTAGTAGCAGGGCGGCGTGCCGCCCGCGTTTGCCTTCCCCCGGTGGGGGAAGGTGGCTGATGCGCAGCATCA
>CATXYA010000391.1 GCA_958403605.1 uncultured Oscillospiraceae bacterium | reverse complement strand
ACAGGGATTATCTCCATCACCTGAAGTTGCGCCCGAATCCGGTCTTCTTTTTTCACGGTCATGATGTCAGGTATTTCGTTTGTAATCAAATCGCTTAAGAAATCGAAGCCTTCAAACATTTGTTCATCGGTAAATTTACCATGAATCAGTTCGTTGATAATTTCGAACATATCCGCATAACGCCGAATATCCGAATCCGCCAATTGTACGCTATGTTTTTCAAAAATTGCCTTTGTCTGCGAATATCGCGTCTCACTGCTCATTGCTATACATCCCTTTTTAACTTATATTGATTATTGATATCATAATCCATGTGCATGTACACAGTCAATGACACGAAAGACAGGTTTTTGTATTTCAAACGTAATTCGCCTCGAAAAAATCGAATTTTTTTGACAAATTCCGCTATTTTTTCAAAATACGAACTCTGAGTTCGTACTATCTTATTAGTTATTGGGTTAAACTTCCTAAAAAGGGAGGTTTTCTCAATGACGAATCGAAATCCCAGAGAAGAAGCATTTCACCAGATGTTGTTACAGGCGCGCACTGCACAGGGCTATACGCAGGAACAGGTAGCGGAGGCCGTCTCCATCACGCCGCGATGGTATCAAGTGCTGGAGAAAGAGGGCCGGCTGCCCGGTACCTTGATCCTGGTGCGGCTGCAATTATTTTTACATTTGGATCTTGAACCTTTGCGCGATCTGATCGGCCTGCGGGAACCGGGCCCGGCATGCCCCAAAAAGAAGCGCAAAAAGTCCGATAAAAAGGCGCCGCCCACTTCCTGACGCGGCGCCGCCGGAAGGACCTGAGAGGAGGCAGCCGCGATGGCCGCATCAGCAGGGCAAGTCTTGACGGTGGAAAACCTGGTCAAGGTGTATTCCCTTTCTAAAAAGAATGAGACAAAAAAAGCCCTGGCCGGCGTGAGCTTCACGCTCGGCCCGGGCTTTTACGGCCTTTTGGGCCCCAATGGCGCGGGCAAAAGCACAATGATGAACATCATCACGGGCAATCTGGACGCCACCAGCGGCCAGGTGCTGTGGAACGGAAGGAATGTTCTGCGCCTGGGCAGGCGGTTTCGCCGGGTGCTGGGCTACATGCCCCAGCAGCAAAACCTGTACGACGGCTTCACCGGGCGGCGCTTTTTGTTGTATCTGGCCGCTTTGAAAGAGATCCCCCGCAAGGACGCCGCCGCCGAAACGGCGCGCGTGGCGGAGCTGGTGCATTTGACAGGCGAGCTGGACAAGCGCCTGGCGGCGTACTCCGGCGGCATGAAGCAGCGGCTGCTGGCCGCCGCGGCCCTGCTGGGCAAGCCGCAGCTGCTGATCTTGGACGAGCCCACCGCGGGCCTGGACCCCAAGGAGCGCGTGCATCTGCGCCGGGTGCTGGCCCAGGCGGCGCAAAGCGCCGTGGTCATCGTGTGCACCCATGTGGTGAGCGACGTGGAGAGCGTGGCCGATGAAATTTTGCTTTTGAAAGACGGCGCACTGGTGGACAAGGCCCCGCCCGCCGCGCTGGTGGAAAAATACGCGCCCGGCAAGGGGCTGGAGGACGTGTATTTAGCCATCTTCGGGGAGGACGAAGCATGACGCGCCTCATTGCGGCTGAACTGCGTAAGGTCTGGCACAGCCGCTTTTTCCTGCTGGCGTTCACGGTGCTGCTGGGGGCCAACCTGTTTTTGCTGTGGTTTGGCACCGGGCGCACACCGGGCAATGTGCCCGCCGCCGCGTACCGCACGCTGGAGCGCGCCCTCGCCGAGCAGAGCATGGATGAACTGGACACGTTTTTGCATGAAGAGCTGCACCGCACCGAGGCCTTGAGCCACATCGACAGCATCCTGCGCACCGAGGCCTGGAACGGCGGCAAGCGGGACGAAACGGCCCGCCAGCGGTATGAGGCCGATTTCACCCAATACGGCGAACTTTATGAGGCGGGCGGCTTTCTGCGCTACGGCAAAACGCTGGCGCAGGAATACCGCTTTTTGAAGACCATCGTGCTGGAATTTGAGCAGGTGGACGGCTACGAAGCGTTTCTGGATTCCATCGACACGAAAGCAAAGCAGCTTTCTGCCATCTCCATTTTCGCCGAGAGCGAGAGCGGGTACGACCTGGCGAACATCGACGCCACGGCCCAGGCGTTTGCAGGCATGCGCGGCACGCCCATTTTTTATTACCCGCAAAAGGGCCTGATGACGGCACTGGATTTTGCGTGGACGGACGTGGTGGCGGTGTTTGCCATGCTGCTGATCGCCACGGTGCTGGTGCGCGCCGAGCGCGACAACGGCCTGCTGGCCCTGGTGCGCTGCACGCCCGCCGGGCGCTTGCAGACGGCGGCGGCCAAGCTGGCGGCGTTCGGCCTCAGCCTGGCCGCGGTGCTGCTGTGCCTGTACGGCGTCAACCTGGCGTACTGCGGCGGCGTGTTCGGCCTGGGGCCGCTGGGGCGCACCATCCAAAGCGTGCCCAGCCTGATGCGCAGCACCTGGAAGCTGACGGTGGGCCAATACCTGGGCTGCTTTTTGCTGACGAAATGGGGCGCGGCCTTTCTGTGCGGCGCCTGGGTGATGCTGGCGATGCTGTGGGCGCGGCGGCTTTTGGGCGGCGCGCTGGGCGCTTTGGCGCTCATCGGCGCCAACCTGCTGATCCGCAGCGTCATCCCCGCCACCAGCAATTTAAATGTGCTGAAATACGCCAACCTTGTCAGCCTGCTGCGCACGAACGAGCTGCTGGGCGGCTACCGCAGCCTCTACTGGGTGGCCCGGCCCGTGCCGCTGCTGGCGGTGGAATGCGCGGCGGCGGGGCTGTTCGGCGTGCTGTTCGTGGGCGGGTTCTGTCTAGCGTTCAGCCGTAAGTACTTCACTGCCGCCCGCCGCCCGGGGGGGGCGCTGCACCGGCGGCGGCCCATGGCGTTCACCACGCCGGGGCGCACCGAAT
>CATXYA010000390.1 GCA_958403605.1 uncultured Oscillospiraceae bacterium | reverse complement strand
CCTCCGCAGCCGGTCAGAATCGAAAAAGGCAGCATTACCGCCAAAGCCATAACGGCGGCGCCTTTCACCTTTTCCTTTGTCGCTTTCTCCATAGTTAGAACCTTCCTTTCAATGATACTGCCAGAAATTTATGAGTTCCTGACAAGGACCATCTTAACAGGATATTCTTAACCGATTACGGCTACGGTTCTTAACAATTCTTAAAGCGGCTTTGCGGCAAAACCGCTGCGGCCTTTAGACCCGGATACGTTCAGTTCAGCGGGACAAGAAACGCGACAAGGGCCCCGATCACGCCGCCTACAAGGACCTGCAACAGGGTGTGCCCCACCATCTCGTTGAGTTTTTTATTGCGGCTCTCCGCGTCCGCGCCCCATAAATTTTCGGATAGTTCGTTCAATATTTTGGCGTGCTTTCCCGTCTCCTGCCGCACGCCCCGGGCGTCATACATGACAATGAGCGCCATAACAAGGGCCAAGGCGGTGACCGGCGAGAGCGGCCCCAGCTGCCGCCATGCCACCAAGGCCAAAGCGCTTACGGTCGCCGCGTGGGAGCTGGGCATGCCCCCGGAGGAAAAGAACCTTTTGTAATCAAAGCGGCCATCCTTGCAGGAGTAGATCACCACTTTCAGCCCTTGGGTCACGAGATAGGAGAGAAGCGGCGCGTAGATCAAGCTGTTTTGGAAAATAAGCATTGTTCGCCCCTTCCTGTCATCAGTAAACAGCGGCTGTTTCGGGTGAAAACTCCGGCGCCGGCCGCAGGCGCCCGTCACTCGGTGCCAACGGGCGCCTCCTTGCGCGCTTTGTGGAGATGCTTCGGCTTTTCCGCATAGTTGGCTGGCATCATGCTGGGGTAGAGCCGGCGCATCCGGGCGTCGGGGAATTTCGCGTCCAGCCAGAGCTCCCACGCGTCGGAAGGAGGCGCTTCTTTCCGCCGCTGGTTCCAGCGCCGCACGGCCGCATTGGAAAGCCAAAGGTCATAGGCCAAAAACGCGGTCAGCGCCAGTACCGCCGGTATTTTCACGGGCGGTGGAATTTTGCCGAACAGTCCAAACAGCCACGGATGAAGCACCCGGATATAGACCGAACCCAAAACGCCCCAAAAGAGCATATAGGTGACGCTGGTCCGCCCGCCCAGCAGGGAGAGCCGCTGGGCGGAATATTCCCAGGACACTGTGCCGTAGGCTTTCTCTTGGAAAAAGCTGCACAGCGCCTCAAAGAGTCCGCCCAGCACCGCGCTGCCGAGGAACAGCGCCAGCCCGCTCCCTTGGGACAGAGGCCCCAGCAGCGTCGTCAGCAACACGGCGCCAAGGCCGTACACCTGGTTGAATGGCCCGTAGACCATGCCGCGGCGGCTCTCCAGCCGCCCGGTGGCGAGATAGACGTAGACGGTTTCCAACGCCACGCCGAGCACGGAGCCCACCGCAAATAGGAGCAGAAGATCGATCAAAAACATCATGCCGTTTCCTTTCGTTGGTTCCTTTGGTGTGTCCGATTTTTGGCGCGAGCGGGTGTTGCTGCAAAGCTGCACAGGATCGTCCTTGGCGGGCTTGTGTTTTAGCGATTATTCGCTCTTGATCGCTTGCAGGGCGCTGACTTTTACCGCTTTGTTGGCGGGAACGAGCCCGGACAGCAGCCCAACGAGAGAGGAGAACAACAGTGCCGCCAGCATCAGCCACCAGGGGATGATGGAGATCTCGCCCCCGCCGACGGCTCCGCCGCCCATGGCGGTTGTGATCCACGACAGATCAACGGCGTTTCCAAGCAGTGCCATGATCGCGGGGAGATGATTGAGGAACCAGCTTGCCGCCAAACTGATCCCAATGCCGATGAGCCCGCCAAAAAAACCAATGCTCCCGCTTTCCAATAGGAACATCACACGGATGTCGCGCAGCTTGCAGCCAAGTACTTTCAGTACACCAATTTCTTTTTTTCGTTCGCTGACGGCCATCGTCATTGTATTCATGATGTTCAACATGGCTACCAGCAGGCTGATGGAGGCCAGGCCGCCCAGGGTCATCTGCGTTTTGGCAACGCTCTCCTGCATACTTTCGCGTGCATCCGTCATCGAATTTGTGTTTTCGAATCCCATATCCTTATGGATCCACTTTTCAATGGGGGCTACCGCATCAATGTCGGCGCATTTCACATAGACTTCTTCGTAATTGACCGCCTTTGGCTTTTGCCGCCTTAACCCGGCTGCTTTTTGATACTGTTGTTCCAGCTTTTGCAAATCCTCCAGCCGCATGAGGATGCCGTTATCGGTGGCATAATGGATCCCGTAATTGGAAGTCATGACGCCGACTACTTTCAAGTTGTATGTCAGAACGGTCCGTTGCTGGTTTGTCTTGTCGTCTGTAACCGTTAGGGCCAGCTTCATTTTGTCGGTGTCTACCTTTACAAAGGGCGGGAGTTCCTCGCCTTGCGCATTGGTCTGGCCTTTATAGCGGGTTCGCCGGGGATTGTTTCCACTGCGTTTTGTATCCTCAAAAGAATAGCCGAAATTCTGGCCGACCAGTACGGGGATCACTTTTTTGGTCATCGCCGTATCATCCGTTAAATACGCTCCGGACTCCAGCTTGATCCCCAGTGCCTCAAGAGAATCCGGGTATACTCCGTAAATATTCCCGGCATAGCTTGCGTAATGATTTTGTTTGCCTGCAAGAACATTCCCATTGAGAGAGTTTGCCTGCCAGAATGGCGTTGCAGATACCACATTTTCTTTTGCACGTATCTTGGATAAAGCCTGATCGTCCATCACTTTATCCCTGCCTCCGTTTGAATAATTGTAAATGGTGATTTTCGTCAGATCGCCCGACGCCGCCAGCATCGCTTCATTTTGTTTGTTTACGGCGATCCCAAGACTGATCATCAGGACGATGGCGCAGGTCCCAACCACAACCCCGATCACGGTAAACGCTGTCCTGCTTTTTTGCC
>CATXYA010000389.1 GCA_958403605.1 uncultured Oscillospiraceae bacterium | reverse complement strand
CCGGGCCGCCTGCGGGGCTGCCCAGCAGCTCCTTCGCCAGCTTCAGCCGCTGGGCCTCGCCGCCGGACAGCGTGGTGAGGGCTTGCCCCAGCTGCAGATAGCCCAGCCCCACATCCTGCAGCAGCTGCAGGGTACGGCAGACCTTCGGCGCTGCGGCGAACACCGTCAGCGCTTCCTCCACGCAGAGGTCCAGCACTTCCTTGATAGAAAGGCCCCCATAGGTGACCGCCAGTACCTCCGGATGAAAACGGCTGCCGCGGCAGACCGGGCACATCACCTGGGTATTGGCGAAAAACAGCATATTGTTGCCCACCGTACCCAGGCCCTCGCAGTTTTCGCAGCGTCCGCCGGGCGTGTTGAAGGAGAAGTGCCGCGCGGCCAGGCCCGCGCGCTTGGCGGCCTCTGTCTTGGCGAACAGGGCGCGGATATCCGCATAGACCTCGGAATAAGTAGCCACGTTGGAACGCCTCATGCGGGCGATGGGGGCCTGCCCGATGGAAACGATGCGGCGGAACTGCCCGGCGCCCAGCACGCGGTTTTCCGTGCCTTCGGCGACGCCCTTTGCCAGCACCTCAAAGACCAGCGTCGATTTGCCGGAGCCGGACGGCCCGGTGACGGCGGTGAGGCAGCCCACAGGCAGATCGACACAGCAGTGCTGCAAATTGAATTTGCAGGCATTCTCGATGCGCAGCACGCCGGTTCTGGCACGAAAGGCCGTTTTGGCGGGCTGCGGGACCCGCAGATACCGCCCGGTGGCCGAGCGCGGATGCTGCTTCAGCTCTTCCAGCGTGCCCTGGGCGATCACTTCACCGCCGTTTTGGCCCGCGCCGGGGCCGATGTCGATCAACTGGTCCGCCGCCGCCATCACGTCCACGTCGTGCTCGATGACCAGCACCGTATTGCCCAGATCGCGCAGCTTTTTTAAGATGGCCACCAGGCCCGCGGTGTCCTTGGGGTGCAGCCCGGCGGTGGGTTCATCTAAGATATAGATCACGCCGCACAGCTCGGAATCCAGCGTGGCGGCAAGGCGCAGGCGCTGCAGCTCGCCGCCGGACAGCGTGATGATCTGCCGGTCCAGGGAGAGATAGCCCAGCCCCACATTTTGAAAGCGCCGCAGCTTGGTCTCCATATCCAACAGGTACGGCTCGACAAAGGATCTCGCCTGGGGAGCCAGCGCGGCGGCCAAGCCCTGGACCCAGGCGGCCAGCCGCTCTAGGGAGAACTGCGACAACTCCGGCAGGCGAATGCCCTGCACGGTGACGCTGCGGCTGAGCGCGTTCAGCCGCTCCCCTTGGCAGTCGGGGCAGTCGGTGACGTCGAAATAGGGCTCCAGCAGCCGCAGGTCGCCCTCTTTTTCCGCCAGACGCCGCCACAGGATGGGGAAGACCCCTTCAAAGCGTCCTTGTGACACGGTTTTGGGCGGTTGGCGGTCCGGAAAGGCCTGGCGCACGGCCTCGCTCTCGACGCCCTCATAGAGGATGGCTTTCTGTGCCGCAGAAAATTGAGCCACCGGCGTGCCGTCCGGCGCGGGCAGTCCGTAATACCGAAACGCCTTTTGCAGGATAGACAGCTGGTACTGGCCGTACTGCTTTTCCCAGCAGAGCACGGCGCCCGCTTCCAGCGTCAGGCGCTCGTCCACCACCCGTTCTTTGCGGATGCTGTGGCGCTTGCCCAGTCCCTCGCAGGCGGGACAGGCCCCCTCGGTGGTGTTGAAGGAAAAGTACGAGCGCGTCAGCTTGTCCATGGTGCGCCCGCAATGGCAGCAATCCATAAAGACATGAAACTCCTGGCCGCGCTTTTCCACGGTCTCCCGGCAGTCGGCGGCGCAGATGAGCTGTCCGCAGAAGGGACAGGTGCGGACGCCCAGCTTTTCGTAGATCATCCGCAGGTCGGTGTACAGGTCGGTGAGCGTGCCCACGGTGGAGCGGGGATTTTTGTTGGCGTCCGTCTGGGAGATGACGATGGCGGGGGACGCACCGCGCACACGGTCCACCTTGGGCTTCTGGATGCCCTGGAACGCCATAGCCTCCAGGTACTGCCGCTGGCATTCGTTGTACAGCACGTCGATGAGCAGCGTGGATTTGCCGGAGCCGGAAACGCCGGTGAAGACCACCAGCTTGTTTTTGGGAATGGTGAGGGAGACGTTCTTCAAATTGCCCTCCCGGGCGCCGGTGATGGTGAGCTGGGTCATAGTGCCTCCTTTTTCAATGCGTGGATGCTCGAAAAAAGGTGGAATGGATTTGCTATTATACACGATTGGACTGCAAATGAGAAGCCTCACGCCCAAAAGTTATTGTTATGTCCAGAAAAAATGGCAGTGAGGAAAAAGCCGGAGCCGCAGAAAAGCGGTGGGCCTGCAGCCGGGTTTGTGATAAAATAAAGTAAAGACCGCGTTTGCGGTGAAACGGCGGACTGAGAAAGGACGGAGCAGGATGGAGCACCGCTTGAAAAATGGAAAAAACGTCACGATTCGCGCTCCCAGGCTGGAAGACGCGCAAGGGATTCTTTCCGTGATCGCAAAGGCGGATACGGAGAGCCGGTTTCTGGCAAGAGAGGCGGGAGAATTCAAGGTTACCCCCGAGCGGGAGCGGGCGCTCCTGGCCTCTGTCTTAGCCTCTTCCAGCGAAGCGTGGTTTGTGGCGGAGTATGACCGCAAGCTCGTGGGGCAGTGTGCCGTCGCCTTGGTCCGCAGCTACGCTCGCTACCGGCACCGGGCAGAAGTCTCTTTTGTGCTTCTGGAGGAAGCCTGCGGTTTGGGCATCGGGGGAAAGATGATGGAGGCGTGCTTGGCGTGGTGCCGGGCGCATCAGGTAGAGCAAGTGGAGCTGGATGTGGTGACGGCCAATGAACGGGCACTTCGTATGTATCAAAATTTCGGCTTTGAGATCGTGGGGACGATCCTCCATGCCCTGCGGTATCAAGATGGAACCTATGGCGATGA
>CATXYA010000388.1 GCA_958403605.1 uncultured Oscillospiraceae bacterium | reverse complement strand
GCTTGGCATAGGTGGCGGCGGAAACGGCGCTGGCCAGCACATCAGAGGCCAGTGCGATGCCCACGGCCTCGTAGGCGGGCACGCCCAAAAAGGTGATGAGCATGGGGCTGATGACGGCGGCGGCGCTCATGCCCGCAAAGCCGGTGCCCAGCCCGGCCCCCAGCCCGGCGAACAAACAGACAAGGATGGTTTTGATCATAAAATCAATTCACTGCTTTCTCAAAATTTTTTCAGGAAGGCCTGCAGCGCCTCAATGCCCCGCAGGATCGTCTCAAAGGTCTCCTTGGGTTCACTGGCGAAGGCCTTGCGGTAGCGCGTGTTGAAATCGGCACGCACCTGGTCCAGCGCCGCGCGGCCCCGGTCCGTCAGGCGGACGGTGACATAGCGCTTGTCCTGCCCCGTGCGGCTGCGCTGGATGAATTGTTCTTCCTCCAGCTTGCGGCACACGGCGGCGATATTGGTGCGCAGGATGGCCACGCTGGCGCTGAGGTCGCCCACGCTTTGATCCGACTGTTCGTCCAGCGCCAGCAGCACGCGCATCTGCTGGCCCGTCAGACCATTTTTTTGGCAGATGGGGTCCACGATGCGGCGCTGGAACTCCAGTAAATCCCCGGTGAGGTGGAACCAGACGTCCTTTAACTCCTTCGCTTTCATAACTGCCTCCCAGCTGTTCTTAAACTATTCTTAATTTATACTTATTTTATTTGTTTTGCAACCCTTTGCCGAAATTTCGGCACAATCGAAAAAAGCCCGGCGGAGACCCGCCGGGCTTTTGTGGGAAACAGCAAGAAAAATCAGCCAAGGCGGCGCGGCAGCGCCTGCAAAAACGCGCTGGTGCGCGCCAGGCCCTCGGCCAGGGTGCGGGAATCGAACGCGTAGCCGATGCGCCAGCAATACTCTAAGTCGAAGCATTCCCCGGGCGTATAGAAAACGCCGGTCTCCTGCAGCAGCCGCTGGCACAGCTCCCGGCTTTTCACATCGGCGTCATAGAAAATGAGCGCCGTGTTGCCGCCCTGGGGCGCCACGTAGGAGACCCGCGGCTCGCTTGCCACCCAATCGTCCAGCAGCCTGCGGTTTTTGAGCACGATCTCCCGGCCCCGGGCCCAGATGGCGTCCTTGTTTGCCAAAGCCAGGGCCGCCAGCTTGTCGTCCAAGACGCCGCAGCTGATGGTGTCGTAATCGCGCCGCTCTTTGAACAGCTGCGCCGCCGCCGCGTCGCGCGTCGCCAGCCAGCCCAGCCGCAGCCCCGCCAGGCTGAACACCTTGGACATGCTGCACACGCTGATGCCCTTTTCGTAGACGTCCACGATGGAGGGCATATAGCTGCCGTCGGCGGAAATGCCGCGGTACACCTCGTCGCTGAGCACCCAAGCGCCTACCTTTTGCGCGATGCGCGCAATGGCGGCCAGCTGCTCTTTGTCCAGCACCGCGCCGGTGGGGTTGTTGGGCGTGTTGATGGAGATCAGCTTCGTGTCCGCCGTCACCAGCGCTTCCAGCTGGGCCAGATCGGGCAAAAAGCCCTGCTCGGGCCGCAGCGCCAGGGTGCGCACCTCCGCCCCCACAGATTCCGGGATGGAATAATGCTGCTGGTAGGTGGGCACCAGGCACACCATGCTGTCCCCTGGCCCCAGCAGGCTGATGATGGCCTGGTGGTTGGCCCCCGCCGCGCCGTGGGTGGGCACGATGTTATCGGCGGGCACCGGTGTCTCATAGAGGCCCTGGATGCCCGCCAGCAGCTCCGGCGAGCCGAAGATGTGGCTGTAGGTCAGCCGCGTGGCGGCCAGCTGCGTCAGATAAGCCGCGGGATCCTGTCCGCACAGGCGCAGCAGCTCCTCCACGGTCAGCGAATCGATGCACGTCTCGGCCAGGTTGTAAACGGCGTCGTTCTCATAGGCATTCATCCATTGTTCCACTTTAAAGGGCGCGATCTTCATGGAAAACCATCCTTTCAAACCCATCGGGCAGTTCGTTCAATCGTTCCAGACGGCGCAGCGCCTCGTCCAGCGAATCGTCGCTGCGCGCAAAGTGCAGCCGGATCAAATGGTTGACCGGCTCGCGGAAAAAGCTGGAGCCCGGCACCGCGGCCACACCCACGGCGCGGATCATCCACTCGCAGAACTGGAGGTCCGTCCAGCCCGCAAAGCAGGGCATCGCCAAAAAGCGGGAGATGTCCAGCAGCACAAAATAGGTGCCCTGGGGCACGTTGTGCGCCAGGCCCGCCGCGTCCAGCCCCGCGCAGAAGCGGTCTCGTTTCGCCGTGTACAGCGTTTTCAGCTGGGCGTAATATTCCTCCCCCAGCGCCAGGCCCGCGCAGGCCGCCGCCTGCAACGGGCTGGCCGCTCCCACGGTGAGGAAATCATGCACCTTTTTTGCATTCTCGATCACCGCGGTGGGCCCGGCCAAATACCCCAGCCGCCAGCCGGTGATGGAATAGGTCTTTGATAGCGAGCTGCAGGTGATCACCCGGTCGAACAGGCTGGGCAGCGCCGCGGCGGCCACGTGGACGCAGGGCTCGTACACCAGGTGCTCGTACACCTCGTCGGTGATGATGTAAGCGTCGTACTGCTGCGCCAGCGCGCCGATTTCCAGCAATTCTTCCCGCGTGAACACCTTGCCCGTGGGGTTCGAGGGATTGCAGACGATGATGGCCTTGGGCCTTTGCGCAAAGGCCGCCGCCAGGGCCGCGTGATCAAAGTGGAAATCCGGCGGCACCAAGGGCACATAAATAGGCTCGGCGCCGGACAAAATGGCGTCTGCGCCGTAGTTTTCATAAAAGGGGCTGAACACCACCACCTTGTCGCCGGGGTCGCACACGGTCATCATGGCGCACATCATGGCCTCGGTGCCCCCGCAGGTGACCACCAGCTGTGTCTCCGGATCATAGGCAAGGCCCGTGGTATGGTGCAGCTTCTGCGCCAGCAGGCGGCGGAAATCCTCGGCGCCGAAGG
>CATXYA010000387.1 GCA_958403605.1 uncultured Oscillospiraceae bacterium | reverse complement strand
CGACATCTTTCCACTGTGGAAATGTGGAAAACCATGTTGAAACTGTGGAAAACCCCGTGCAAACCCACAAAATAGCACGATAGACAGGGTTTGTTGAAATGTGGAAAACCGGCGGCTAAGCCTCCCCTTTTAGGGGAGGTGGCCGAGCGCAGCGATGGCCGGAAGGGTCCAGCCCGTTCGCCCCAGCCGCCAACTTTTCTGCCAATTTCTAAACAAAAGTCAAACTTCCGTCCAAATTTTCCCGCGTTTTGTAACAACTCGGAAACATTTGTCGTTATAATAGATAATACGCCTTTTCAAAAAACATCCTGCCGGAAGGAGGCCCCTCTATGAATCCCATCATAAACCGCAAACAGGATATTCTGTATAAAGACCTTGCCGTTGACCTTACCGCCCACCGCGTATCCCGCGCCGGGCATGAGCTGCTGCTGACCCCGCGGGAGTTCGCCCTGCTGGCCGTGCTCGTGACCCACTGCGACACAGCTTTAAGCCGCAGCCAGCTGCTCGAGGCCGCCTGGGGCTACGCCTTTATCGGCGAGAGCCGCACCGTGGACGTACATATCAACCGCCTGCGCCGCAAGCTCGGCCTGCAAAACGACATCCAGACCGTCTACAAGGTCGGCTACCGCCTGAACAGCGCCAACTGAAACCGCAAAGCGCCCTGCACTTTTTTACCGTGCAGGGCGCTTTTCTTTTTGGCCGCCTCCGGGAGGAAGAGAACCTCCCCACAGGCACCCGTTTTCCTTCGTTTTATTCCCCCAAAAACTCCCGTATCTCCTTCTCCACGGCCCTGACTTCCTCCTCAAACGCCCGGGCGCTCACGCGCAGCGCGCCGTGCCCCATGACGATGATCTGCTCCGCGCCGTCGCTGCTGACAACGCGGGTGCGGTGCTCCTTCGCCAGCTCGTGGGTCGCGCGCTCAATGTACATATCCGCCGTCTCGGCCTCGCGGGTGTAGACAACATACAAATTGTGGTACTGCTCTACCTCCCGCGCGCCGCCGCGCACCTTGTAGGCGTCAAAGACCAGGATCGGCACACAGCGGCGGTAGCCCGCGTAGTTGCACAGAATATCCATCAGCCTGCGCCGCGCGGCGTCCAGATTGCCGTCGGCCAGTTTCCTTAAATCATCCCACGCAAAAATCACGTTGTACCCGTCCACCAGCAGGTAGTCCGGCCCGGCGGGCACGGGCTTTGCGGGTACGGACGCCGCCGCGGGAGCCGTGTGCAGGGCCGCGCGGGCCGCCTTTTTCGCGTCGCCCGTCTCGCCGCGGCGCTTTATTTTTCCGTAGGTTCGTTCAAAAATTGCCAACAATTCCTTGTCCTGCTCCAGCGTGCCGCGGTAGGCGTCGGCACGGCGGCGGCGTGCGTTGGCATCGTCCTCAGCGTCGGCTTCTTCTGTCGCCGTCTCGCCGTTCAGCCGCCGTTCCAGCCCGGTGGACAGATGTGCCCGGGCGGGCACCTCGTCCCATTTGACCAGATACCCGGCCCCGTGGGCGCAGAACACCGAATCCGCCGGATTTTCCACATCCGCGTCGGGGTCATACCCCGCGGCGGAGACGATTTCGTCGGCGTTATGGCAGGCGTCGTACCCGGCAGGCAGCACAGCCCAGCGGCCCAGCCCGTGGGTGTAGGCCGCGACCTCCCGCGCATAGCCCCGCGCCGTCGCCACAGGCAGACGGCCCGTCAGCCGCACCGTGCCGCCTGACGTCTCCGGTGCCTCAAAGCTGCCGCACATCCTCTGCACATCGGCCATGGCGCGGCCCAGCGCGTCGGCGGGCAGCTCCAACGTAAAATCATACCACGGCTCCAACAGCTGCACGCCGTCCTTCGCCTCGGCCATCCGCAGGCCCTGCCGCACGGCGCGGTAGGTCGCCTGGCGGAAGTCCCCGCCTTCGGTATGCTTCTGGTGGGCACGGCCCGCCGCCAGCGTGATCTTCACATCGGTCAGCGGCGCACCGATCAATACGCCCGGGTGGGTGCGCTCGGCCAGATGCGTTAAGATCAGCCGCTGCCAGTTTTCGGCCAGCGTGTCGGGCGGGCAGTCCGCCGCCAGCTGCACACCGCTGCCCCGCGCCCCCGGCTCCAGCAGCAGATGTACCTCGGCATAGTGGCGCAGCGGCTCATAGTGGCCGATGCCCTCCACCGCCCTTGTCAGCGTTTCTTTATACAAAATGCCGCCCTCGCTGAACGCCACGGTCAGCCCGAACCGCTCCAGCAAGATCGTCTGCAAAATTTCCAGCTGCACCTCGCCCATCAGCTGGACGTGTACCTCGCCCAGGTCATCCCGCCAGTTGACGTGCAGCTGCGGGTCCTCGCCCTCCAGCGTTTGCAGCGCCTTTAATAAGGTATGGGGGTCGGCGTCACAGTCCACGCGGTAGTTGAGCACCGGCTCCAAAAGCGGCGTCTCGGCGTCGGATTCCGCACCAAGCCCCTGCCCGGGCCGCGTACTGACCGGCCCCGCTGCGGCCACGACCATGCCGGGCAGCGCCTCGCTGACCAGCCGGAATTTGCCGCCGTTGTACAGCCGCAGCGCGTCGGCCTTCTCGCCGCCGGGCAGCACATCTTTTACATGCAGCACGCCGCCCGTGACCTTCAGCCAGGTCAGCCGCGTGCCCGCATCCTCACTGATTTTGAACACACGCGCGCCGAATTCCGGCCACCGGGGCGGGGTGCGGGTCAGCGTCTGCAGGCCGCGCAGCAGCCCGTCCAGCCCGTCCAGCCGCAGCGCCGCGCCGAAAAACACCGGGAACACCTGCCGCCGCGCAATAGCGGTCTGCACGGTTTCCGCCGCTGCTGCGCCGGTCTCAAGCACCTCGTTCATCAGCGGCTCGCTGCACAGAGCCAGCGCCTCCGGGTCGGGCGCGGCGGAAAAATCCACGCACCCGTCCCCGAACCGCCCGCGCAGCTCCCGCAGGCGCACGGCGGCGTCCGCGCCGGGCAGGTCCATCT
>CATXYA010000386.1 GCA_958403605.1 uncultured Oscillospiraceae bacterium | reverse complement strand
TGAGCAGATTGACATTTCTATTCGCTAATACTAGAATGAAATTGGAATTTATAAAGGAAATAGAACGATGAATATATCGTAGGGAGTGTTTTTAACGATACCCGAAACAATTATTCTTTTTGTGGCTTTATTGTTCTTAATCATTGGCATTTTCTTGTTTAACGGAAAAGGAAAATGGTTGATCGCTGGCTATAATACAGCATCTAAAGAGGAAAAGGAAAAATATGATGAAAAAAAGCTATGCAGAGCGATGAGTCTAATTTGTATCGTCTGTTGTATAATGCTTTGTATGATGGCTTATATGGGATATCGAGTTGATTCTGGTCTGATAGATGAAACAAATATGTTTCTATTTGCATTGATATGGATTGTTGTAATCCTGACGACTGTTTTTGCAGTCATTCGATATATAAATACAAAGGCCAAAAAGTAAATTTCTTGTGAATTTCATCCCGATAAATTCCAGTTCGTCGAGATCCTTTATTTGTATCTTATTGAGTATAAAGCGCACGCCCTCTTTGGCCGTTTTTCATAATGGCAAGCAGGGCAACGTGGTACACACTTTGCTGTTCACGCAAAAATAAGCGCCGCACGGCCCGTTTACAGCGGGCCGTGCGGCGCTTTGCGCTTTATGGAAGTCATTTTACAGGATGATGCAGATGAGGCCCGAGCAGCCCTCGTTGATGACGCGCTCCACCGTCTCCTGGATGCGCTCGCGCGCCTCGGGCGGCATGTGCAGCAGCTTGCCCTGCAGGCCCTCGTTCACCAGCTCATGCAGGCTTTTGCCGAAGATATTGCTCTGCCAGATCTTGGCCGGGTCGCCCTCAAATTCCGCCAGCAGGCTGCTCACCAGCTCTTCCGACTGTTTTTCGGTGCCCACCAGCGGGGCCACCTCGGCCTGGATATCCGCCCGCATCATATGGATGGACGGGGCGCTGGCTTTCAGGCGCACCCCATAGCGCCCGCCCTGGCGCATGATCTCGGGTTCTTCCAGCCGCAGCTCGCTGATATCCGGCATCACGATGCCGTAGCCGGTGGCGTTCACCTCGTCCAGGGCGCTGGCGATCTTGTCGTACTTGGCCTTGATGCGGGCCAGGTCGATGATGCAGGGCATCAAAGAAGCCTCGTCGCACACGGTGAGGCCCGTGGTCTCGCTGAGCACCTTGTAGAAGATGCCGTCGGCCAGCCGCAGCTCCATCACGGCGCAGCCGTTGCCCAGGTCCACCTTCTTCAGGCTGCCTCCCGCCAGGTAAGGGCAGTCCACGGCGTTGCCCTCGATGTCCTTCATCACGGAGAGCCCAGAGGCATACTCCCGCACCGCGGAATAGATGGCGTCCTGCAGCCAGTGGCCCTTTTCCAGCATCGTCACCCAGCGCGGCATGGCAAAGGCCAGCTCTTTGAGCGGGAACTCATACAGCACGCGCTTCAAAATTTCGGTGATGGTGTCCTCCGACATATCCACACAGGAGATGGGCATGACGGGATGGCCGTATTTTGCCGTCAGCTCATCGGCCAGCGTCATGGCCTCCAGCGAGTCCGGCTGCACGCAGTTGAGCAGGATGATGAAGGGCTTTTGGATGCTCTCCAGCTCTGTGATGACGCGCTGCTCCGCTTCCTCGTAATTGGCCCGCGGGATATCGCTGATAGAGCCGTCGGTGGTGATGACCAGGCCGATGGTGGAATGCTCGCAGATCACCTTGTGCGTCCCGGTCTCCGCCGCCACGTCGAAGGGCACTTCCTCGTCGAACCAGGGGCTTTTCACCATGCGCGGCTTTTCGTCCTCTTCGTGCCCCATGGCGCCGGGCACCATGTAGCCCACGCAATCAATGAGGCGGGCGCGCAGCGAGGCGCCGCCCTCCAGCTCCAGCGTGACGGCCTGTTCCGGCACAAATTTGGGCTCGGTGGTCATGATGGTGCGCCCCGCCGCCGACTGCGGCAGCTCATCCCGGGCGCGCTGCCCAAAGGCTTCGCTGTTGATGCGCGGCAGCACCATCAGTTCCATAAAGCGTTTGATAAAGGTGCTTTTCCCCGTGCGCACCGGGCCTACTACGCCGATGTAGACGTCTCCGCCCGTGCGCTGGGCGATGTCGGTATAGAAATTATTTTCCATGTTCCGTCCCCCCTTACACCGTCTGCGGAATGAGCAGCTGGCGCGGCTCTTCCAGTACTTCGCCCGCGAGGTCGTTGGCGGCGGCGATGGCCTCAGGCGGCACCGCATACCGTTTGGCGATGTCGAACAGCGCTTCCTCCGCCTGGGCAAAGTAGATGCGCAGCGCCACCCCGTCCTCTTCCTTGACACGGGGCTGGGTGCACACCGCCCCCGTCAGCACCGGTGTCCCGGCGCGCCGCAGCAGCAGGCCCTTTACCTGCAGGGTGATGGCGGCGCTGATCTCATTGCCCGTCTGCCGGGCCGAGACGCCCGCCACCTGGGCCGTGCACTGGACGATCCAGTTGTCCGGCGTGCCCTCGTACAGGCCCGGCACCGTGTATTCACAGGCCTTGTCGTAGCAGTCGATCTCCCCGGCGGCATTGCCGCACAGCACATGGGCCACCGCGCGGCCCCGCAGCACCGTATTGCCGTTTTCCTCGGCGAGCTGCAGTGTCAGGGGCGTGGCCAGCGCGTCCAGCAGCTTCGCCGATTGATCGGGCATTTGGCCGGTGGCCTCGGCCTCCACCGTCTCTGTCAAAATGGTGGTCTGCTCCAGCACGGCGACACCCTGGGTGAGTTCCAGCTCATCCTGCGTCGAGAAGGCGTCCGCCACGGTCACATATTCCGTCTCGCGCCAGACGCGCACGCTGAGCAGCACGGTGACCGAGAGGTTGATGGCCGCGTTTTCCCCCTCTTCCTGGGCGATGGTGCAGCCGGTGGGGTCGGCCCAGGCGCAGGCGCCGCAGCCGTCTTCCGCACCGTCCACGTCCAGGATCTCATTGAAGGGCACGTCCTGCACCGTGTG
>CATXYA010000385.1 GCA_958403605.1 uncultured Oscillospiraceae bacterium | reverse complement strand
GCATGGCCGAAATGGGCGCCCGCATGGAGCAGGAGCGGCTGCTGCAAAAGCACGGCACGCTCTCCTTTCAGGATCTGTTCGGCGGCGCCATGGGGCAAGGGCTGTTATTGACCGCCGCCGTTTTGTTTTTGCTGGTATTGATCGCCGGTGTGCTGATGATCTCCAGCAGCATGAACAGCAGCGTCGCGCAGCGGACAAAGTTTTTTGGCATGATGCGCTGTATCGGCATGAGCAAGCAGCAGATCGTCCGCTTCATCCGCCTGGAAGCTTTGAACTGGTGCAAAACGGCGGTGCCCATCGGCCTTGTGCTTGGGATCGTGACGACATGGAGCCTGTGCGCCGTACTGCGGTTCCTGGTCGGGGAGGAATTTTCCCATATTCCCCTGTTTGGCGTCAGTGCGGTCGGCATCCTCAGCGGCATCATCGTGGGTGTTGTCACGGTGCTGCTTGCGGCCAGAACCCCGGCAAAACGGGCGGCAAAGGTATCGCCCGTAACGGCGGCTTCCGGCAATTCAGAAAGCGCGCAGACGGTGCGCCATGCGGTCAATTCCCGCTTCCTGAAAATTGAAACGGCGATGGGCATCCATCATGCGGTATCCGCCAAGAAAAACCTGGTTTTGATGATCGGTTCCTTTGCCCTCAGCATCATCCTTTTCCTGAGCTTTTCGGTGCTGATCGATTTGGTGGATTACCTCATGCCCCAGTCGGCCAGCGCCTCCGACATCGACATTGCCAGCAGCGACGGTTCCAACTCCATCGACAGTGGATCACTGGAAACGCTCAGCGGCATGGCGGGCGTCAAACGTGTCTATGGCCGCCGCAGCTGCTTTGATGTCCCCGCGGGGCTGAACGGCGATCCCGCGCTCTCCGGAACGGTGGATCTGGTCTCCTTCGACGATTTCGATTTGGACTGTCTTAAAAAAGATCATGCGCTGACCGGGCGCAGTGATCTTGCAAAGGTCTATGGGGACAGCCGCTATGTGCTGGCCACCTGGGACCAGCACAGCCCCTGGCGCATCGGCGACAAGATCTTCGTCAGCGGTGAAGAATTGGAGATCGCAGGCCTGCTGAAATATGACCCTTTCAGCAGTGACGGGCTTACTAATGGCAAGATGACGCTCATCACGTCCAAGGACACCTTTACCCGCCTCACGGGGGTGACAGGCTACTCGCTGGTGATGCTTCAAACGGCCAGCGACGTGACCGATGCCGATATCCAGACGATCCAGCAGGCCGCCGGAAGCGACACCATTTTGAAAGACCGGCGCGGGGAAAGCACCGCCGGCACCTATCTGGCCTTTGTCTTTTGCGTCTATGGTTTTTTGGGGATCATCACACTTGTCACGATCCTCAACATCGTCAACAGCATCTCCATGAGCGTCTCCGCCAGGATCAAGCAGTACGGCGCGATGCGGGCGGTGGGGATGGTGGAGCGCCAGATCACCCGCATGATCGCCGCCGAGGCAGGCACCTATGCCTTTTGGGGCTGCGCCGCGGGCTGTGCGGTGGGGCTGCCGCTCAACAAGCTGGTATACGATATTCTCATCGTCCCCCATGTCCCCTATGCGGCTTGGAGCTTTCCGGTCGTCGAGTTGGCGGTCATCCTTGTTGCGGCAGTTCTTGCAGCCTACGCCCCGGCCAAAAGGATGCGCACCATTTCCGTGACCGAGACGATCAATGAATTATAATGGGATTGTGTTTTTTAATTCACAGCGGCCTTGATTTCTCAAGGCCGCTGCTTTTTTTGCAGCGGCCCCGTAGATTGGCAAGCATTCATTGTTCAAGCAGTTTTGAAAACTCCTCATAGGTATACAGGCTGTTCAGCGCCTCGCACAGGGCCTTTTTCGAGAGGCGCGGCGGCAGCGCGATGCGGCCCAGCAGTTCCCGCCGCGCCTGCGCGCTGTCCGGCGTGCCGGAAAGGCCCCATTCATACAGGTCGGCATAGGTGATCTGCCGCCCGGCCCGCGGCGCGCAGGCCGTGGCGCCCGCTGTTTCCAGCGCGCGCAGCAGCACCGCGTCCTCCAGCCCTTCCACACCCAGCAACCCTTCTTTGGAGCCTTTCGCCTTCCTTCGCTCCTTGCCTTCCACCGCCGGGACATAGGCGTTTTTGATGGACAGCCCGGCGGCGATCTTATTCAGATAGGCCCGGATGCGAAAACCCGCGGCGTCGGAATCGGTGAGCACGATCAGGCCCCGCTCTTTGCCCAGGCGGCGGATCAGCTGCTTTGTCTCATCGCTGGTAAAAACGGAAAAGCCTCCCACCGGCAAAATAAGGCCGTCCACCAAGCCCGCCAGCTTGGCGGCGTCATACTTGCCCTCCACAACGACAACTTCCCGGAGGCGCAGCTTCGTCATACGCGCGCCCCCGTCTGCAAAATTTCCGCCAAGGCGGTCTGCAGCAGCACCGAGCGGTCCGCGGCGGAGGATTTCAGCAGGCGGTCCAGCCGCTGCAAGATCGCCAAAATGGTCTCCAGCTGCTTTTGGGAATACCGCGCCGCGGATTCCCCTGATTTCCGCAGCCGCCAATCACTGCCGCAGTAACCGAAATCCTTCTGCACCGCCGCGATGTTGTGGTGCGTGGCCGCGCCCACTTTGACGCGGTACATGTCGATGAACGAGCCCGAAAGCGCCGCCGCGATGGCGATGGGTTCGTTTTGCAGCTCCAGCAGCTGCTGTAATTTGGCAAACGCCTTGCTGCGGTTCTGCGCCGTCACCAGGCGCACCAGCTCAAAGACATCCGCCTCGATATTCTGCGTGCCCATCGCGCTCACCAGCTCCGGGGTAATGGCGCCGTAGCCGCTGGCGGCGGCAAGCTTTTCCACTTCGCAGGACAGCAGAAAAAAGTCCGTGCCGCTGCGCTCCACCAGGGCCGCAGCCGCAGCCGGGGGCATCTGCGCGCCCAGCTCTTCCGCTTTCTCCGCCACAAACCGCCGGGCATCCGCCGGGCCGGGCACCAGCACT
>CATXYA010000384.1 GCA_958403605.1 uncultured Oscillospiraceae bacterium | reverse complement strand
CCAAGGCCGCCTGGGCCCCGGCCCGGTCCAGCGCCGGATGGTCGAATCGAAGCATATGTTTGCCTCCTTTTCACGTTAGAAAAAGGCGGGGCGACGCCCCGCCCCCTCGGTTCGCTGTCTTTCCGTTCCGCCTTACCGGTCCTCTTTCTTGTAAATGCAGGCTCCCAGCATGCTCAGCAGCTGCTCCAGCTGCAGCGGCTTTGCCAGATGGCCGTCCATGCCGCACTCCAGGGATTTTTTGCTGTCCTCGTCAAAGGCGTTGGCGGTGACGGCGATGATGGGCACCGTGCGGGAATCGGCGCGGCCCAGTGTGCGGATGCGCCGCGCCGCCTCCAGCCCATCCATGACAGGCATGCGGATATCCATCAGAATGGCGTCGAACGTCCCCGGCGGATTCTGCCCGAAGCAGTCCACCGCCTGGCGGCCATCGCTCACCGATGTCACAGTGAAGCCCTGCATTTCCAGCAGCGTGCGCGCGATCTCCTGGTTGAGGCCGTTGTCCTCGGCCAGCAGCACATGGCGCCCATGGAAATCATACTGCGCAGGTCTCGGCTTCACCGCCTCGGGCGCGGGGGCCTCCCCCTCCGGCGCATAGGCCAGCCGCAGGGTGAAGAAGAAGCGCGAGCCCGCGCCCGGCTTGCTCTCCACCTCCAACGTGCCGCCCATCATCTGCACCAGACGGCTGGAGATAGACAGGCCCAGCCCGGTGCCGCCGTGGCTGGCGGCCACGCTTTTGTCCGCCTGCTCGAAGGCATTGAAGATCCGCGCCAAAGCTTCCGGCGGGATGCCGATGCCCGTGTCTTGCACGGAAAAACGCAGCACCGCCCCGTCTTCAGCGCCCAGCTGCTCCACCAGCACCCGGACGCTGCCGCCCGGCTGGGTAAACTTGACGGCATTTCCGATGATGTTGATCAGCACCTGGTGCAGCCGCAGCCCGTCGCCCAGCAGCGGCCGGTTCTGCCCGTATTGGTTCTCGAACCGGAGTTCCAGGCCCTTGTCCCGCGCCTGGGGCGCCATCAAGGCCTCCAGCTCCTGCAGCTCCGCCGCCAGGTCCATGCGGGCCACATTCAATTCCAGCTTGCCGCTCTCAATGCGGGACATATCCAGGATATCGTTGATGAGCTCCAGCAGATAGGTGTTGGCCGCCTCGATCTTCTGCAGGCACTCCAAGGTCTTTTCCTTGTCGCCCACCACGCTTTTGGCAATGGTGGTCATGCCGCTGATGGCGTTCATGGGCGTGCGGATCTCGTGGCTCATACGGGAGAGAAAGTCCGTCTTGGCGCGGCTGACGGCGTCCGCCCGCGCCTTCATCAAAAAGGAGGGCACGGTCTTCACCAGCTCCAGCAGCAGCTTGCGCTGCTCCGGCGCCCAGCTGTGACCGGGGCGGTCCACCTCAAAACACATGGAACCTGCAAAGACGCCGCCGTCCCAAATAGCGGCGTGCAAGCAGGAGGCCATGGCCGGCATCCGCGGGCTGAGAGGCCGCTCACACAGTCCTTCGCCGTCGTACAGCGCCCCCAGCGCCTCAAATTCCTCCGCCGTCAGGTACACTTCCGCCTCGGGCAAAAAATCCTGGCGGCGGTGCGCCCACTGGTAGTCCACCTTCAGGCTGAGGAATTCCCGGTTGGCCGTCAGAATGGACACGCGGTCCAGCGCGAAGGTCTTGCCCACCCGGGCCAGCAGCAAAAACACCGCGTCGTTCAGCTTTTTCGATTTGCCCAGCAGCTCCAGCGCAAAAGAGATCAGGTCCTCCTGGTGGGGCAGCTCGCGGTCGATGGCATTGACAAGATGCTCCTCGGTGTACAGCTGGGTCAGGTTGATGCCCAGCTCGTTGGAGGTGTCGAGATAACAGGCCGCGCGCCCCTTGCCCTGCTCTTTGACATATTTGAGGGTGCTCTCCGCACAGTGGTACAGGGCGTTGTATTCGGCCACCACATCGGTGACGCACATGCCGATGCTGACGGAGATGGGCACGCGCCGCTCCGGCTGGACGATGAGGTTGCGCACCTGCTCGGCGATGTGCGGCCCCAAAATGGTGGCCTGCGCTTTGGTGCAGCTGCGCAGCAGCAGCATGAATTCATCGCCGCCCAGACGCACCAGAATATCCTCCGGCTTTGTCTCGGCCACCAAAATAGCCGCCACTTCCTGCAGCACGGCGTCGGCAAAAGCGCCGCCCTCCTCGCGGTTGAGCGCCTCAAAATCATCCATATCCAGCAGCATCATGCCGCAGCACTCCGCCGGGTCTTTATTCGCCAGCAGCTCCTGGGCCATGCGCACGCCCGCCTCGCGGTTGTACAGCCCCGTCAGGCTGTCACGGGAGCGCGCGTCTTCCAATTCCTGTTCCGTCTGCTTGTGATGGGTGATATCTTCCAACAGTCCGACGGCCAGCGCCGGGCTGCCGTCCTCCCCATAACTGAGGACTGTCAGCGTCTCGCGCAGCCAGATGGTGCCGTCGGCGCCGCAGAATTCCAGCGACGCCGTACGGGCGCCCCGGCGGATCTTTTCATGGACGGCGCTGAATTCGCGGCGAAAGGCGGGCGCCACAAAATCCCGCACCTTTTCCAGCGGCAGCTCGGCGTATTCCAGCGGCAGCTGAAAGTACTCGCGCAGGCGCTGCGGGACGCGGCAGGTATTGCGCTCTATGTCGTAATAGAATTCAAAAGTGGCGGTGTGCTCCAGCGCCAGGCGCAGCACCTCGTTGCTGGCCTCCACCTGGTCGGCCAGCAGGCGGCTGCGCTGCTCGGCCCGCTTGCGCTCATCGATGTCCAAAAACACGCTTTGGACGATCTCCCGCCCCTCGCTGCTCAGAATGATCTCCGCGCTGCCGATGATCCAGCAGGGAGCCCCGTCCCTGCGGCACAGGCGGTATTCATAGGATTGCTTATCCCCCACCGCTTTTAAGCGGCCCACCTCGTCCAGGATGCGCTGCCGGTCCTCGGGCACGATGAGCGCGGCCAGGTCCCAA
>CATXYA010000383.1 GCA_958403605.1 uncultured Oscillospiraceae bacterium | reverse complement strand
CGCGGCCTTTGCCTCCGGCGCGCCCGCCCTGCCCGCCGAGAGCGTGTCCATCATGACGGTGCACCGCTCCAAGGGCCTGGAATTTCCGGTGGTGATCCTGGCGGACACGGCCCGGCGCTTCAACCTGCGGGACATCTACGACCCGGTGCTGTTCCACCCGCAGCTGGGCGTGGGCATGAATTTGCGCCAGGGCGACGGCGACCTCTTTGCCACGGTGCCACACCGCGCCATCCGCTTGGCGCAGAAGCGGGAATCCATCAGCGAAGAGATGCGCATTTTATACGTGGCCCTCACCCGCGCGCGGGACAAATTGATCGTCACTGCGCCCCTCAGGGACCCGGTGAAGCTATTGACGGGCCTGGCCACGCAGATCGCGGGGGCGGGGGGCGTCACGCCCTATCTGCTGTCGCGCTGCCTGAGCCTTGCCGAATGGCTGTGCGCCGCGGCCCTGGTGCATCCAGGCGGCGGAGAGCTGCGCAAGGCCGCGGGCGGCGGGGCGCTGCCGCTGTGCAGGGCCGATGGGCGTTTGCAGGCGTCCATCGTGCCCGCCGGGGAGGCGGGGGAAACGGCGGAGGCCCCGGCCTTCCGGCGGCAGGCGGCGCCCGACGAGGCGCTGAAGGCGCAGCTGCTGGAAAACTTTTCCGCGGGCTATGAAAAAGCGCCCCTCAGCGCGCTGCCCGCCAAGGTCAGCGTCTCCGCGCTGGCCCACGAGGACGCCGAGCCCATTCTGGCGCGGCCCGCATTTTTGTACCGCGAGCGCGTGACCGCCGCCGAGCGCGGCACCGCCATGCACGCGGTGCTGCAGTTTGCCGACCTGGAGGCCGCGGCCCGGGATTTCAAGGCCGAGCTGGCCCGGCTGGTGGCGCAGCATTACCTGGACGCCGACCTGGCGGCCAAGCTGCGGGAAAAGGAATTGGAGCGGTTCTTTGCCTCGGCCCTGTGCGCCCGCATGCGGGCCGCGCAGCCGCTGCTGCGGGAATACGCCTTTTTGACGGGCGTGCCCGCCAAGTATATCCAGCCGGACATCGCCCCCGCATTCGCCTACACGCCGGTGCTGGTGCAGGGCATCGCGGATGCGGTGCTGGTGAACGACAGAACGGCGGAGATCGCCGATTACAAATCGGACAGGCTGGCGGACGCCGGGGAGTTCGTGCGGCGCTATGCGGCCCAGCTGCTGCTGTACAAGGCGGCAGTGGAAAAGCGCCTGGGCGTGGCGGTGACGCGCTGTACCATTTATTCCCTGCACCTGGGGCGCGAGATCGACGTGCCTCTGGACGCAAAAACAGAAAAAAGCCCTTGACAGGCCGGGCCGGGCGGGGTATACTTGCTAAGTAAACAAAGTAGCTCTGGCCGGCAGCCACTGCTCACCTTGCGCGCCGCAAAAGGCGTCGGGTCCATAGGGAAACCGCAATTTTTGTGTTTTCGGGTACGGCTGCCTTGCTGGCGGCCGTACTTTTTTAACATCACAAACATGGAGGTGCTTTACGATTAGCGGCAAAAAAGAACTGGAGATCAACGAAGGGATTCGTGACCGGGAAGTGCGCGTCATCGACGCGGACGGCAGCCAGCTTGGCATCATGCAGACGCGGGATGCTCTGCGCAAAGCGGAGGATCAGAATTTGGATCTGGTGAAGATCGCGCCCCAGGGCAATCCGCCCGTGTGCAAGATCCTCGACTACGGCAAATACCGCTTCGAGCTGCAGAAACGCGACAAAGAGGCCCGCAAAAACCAGAAAGTGGTGGACATCAAAGAGGTCCGCCTGTCTCTCAACATCGATACGAACGACTTCAACACCAAGGTCGCCCAGGCGACAAAGTTCCTGGAAAAGGGCGACAAGGTGAAGGTCTCCATCCGCTTCCGCGGCCGCGAGATGGCCCACACGAACCTCGGCCTCGACGTGCACCGCCGCTTCGCCGAAGCCGTGCCGGGCGCCGTCATCGAAAAGCAGCCCAAGCTTGAAGGGCGCAGCATGCAGATGTTCCTCGCGCCCGCCCCGGCAAAGCAAAATTAAGGAGGAAATTCAAAATGCCCAAGATCAAAACTCATTCCGGTGCGAAAAAACGTTTCAAACTCACCAAGAATGGCAAAGTGAAGCGCGGCCACGCCTACCGCAGCCACCTGCTGAACGGCCATGGCAAGACCACCAAGATCAAACGCGGCTACCGCAAAGCGGCCTACGCCGACAAGACCAATGCCGCGGCCATCAAGGCCATGCTGCCCTACGCGTAATTTGCGCCCGGCGGTCCACCTTTTGAGAAAAATTTAAGGAGAGAATGAACATATGGCTCGTATCAAAGGCGCTATGATGACGCGCAAAAGAAGAAAGAAAGTCCTGAAGCTGGCCAAGGGCTATTACGGCAGCAAATCCAAGCATTTTAAGATGGCCAAAGAGCAGGTCATGAAGGGCGGCAACTATGCGTTTGCCGGCCGCAAGCAGAAAAAGCGCGATTACCGCCGCCTGTGGATCACCCGCATCAACGCGGCCTGCCGCGCCGAGGGCGTGACCTATTCTGCCTTCATGAACGGGCTGAAAAAGAGCGGCATCGAGCTGAACCGCAAGATGCTGAGCGAGATGGCCATCCATGACGCCGAGAGCTTCAAGGCTCTGGTCGCTACGGCCAAAAACGCCTGACGAATACGAAAGCTTACGCCCGTGCACGCGTGCCCGGGCGTCGCTTATTATTATCCACCAAGGGCGGAGTGTGCCCGTTTGGCCTTTGCTGCAAGCATGGCAAAGGCCGATTTTTTCGGCTTTCCGTCACATAGTAGTATAGAGGGGGAGGAAGGGCTTGGCGATGCAGGTGCTCACGAGCCGCGACAACCGCGCCGTCAAAGAGGCGTGCCGCCTGCGGGACAGCGCGGCGGCCCGCAGGGAACAAGGGCTGTTTTTTGCCGAGGGCCTGCGCCTGTGCGCCGACCTGGCGGCCACCTGCCCGCTGCGGGCGCTGTATGTCACCGCAGAGGCGCTGGCCGCC
>CATXYA010000382.1 GCA_958403605.1 uncultured Oscillospiraceae bacterium | reverse complement strand
CGTTGGGAATAGGATGGGTGATACGTAAGATCAGAAAAGGAGTTTACAAACAATCATGAAAGAAAGCTCCAGAATAAAGGAAGCCATTGCTTGGGTGCACAGCCTGCCGCGGCTGGCGGCGCACCCGGGCATCGAAAATGAAGGAAAGCTGCTGGCGCAGCTGGGCCACCCCGAGGCGGGCCTGCGCTTCGTCCATGTGGCGGGCACCAACGGCAAGGGCAGTACCTGCGTCATGCTGGCGGAGATTTTGCGCCGGGCGGGATACAAGACGGGGCTGACCATCAGCCCCTATGTCTTGGATTTCCGCGAGCGCTTCCAGATCGACGGCGCCATGATCGCCCCGGAAGTTTTAGCGCAGCTGCTGGGCGAGGTGCGCACGGCGGTGGAGGCGCTGGCGGCGGAAGGCTGGGACAGTGTGGTGGAATTTGACGTCGTCACGGCGGCGGCCCTGCTGTGGTTCGCGCGTGAGCACTGCGACATCGTGGTGCTGGAGACAGGCCTGGGCGGGCGGCTGGATTCCACCAACGCCGTGCGGAACACGCTGGTGGCCTGCATCACGGCCATCGGCAAGGACCATACCGAGCTGCTGGGGGACACCTATGCCAAGATCGCCCAGGAAAAGTGTGGCATTCTGAAAAACGGCTGCGCGGTGGTGTCTTATCCCAAGCAGCCCCAGGAGGCGCTGGACGAGATCACGCTCTGCGCGCAGAAGGCGGGCTGTCCTCTGCGCGTGCCGGAGCTGGAGGACTTTCATTATTATAAAGGGGCCCCGTTTGAAAACCGCATCGACTACGGCGGCTATGATCTGACGGTGCCCTTCGCGGGCGTCCATCAGGCGTACAACGCCGCTGTGGCCTTGGAGGCGGCGCTGGCGCTGTGTGAAAAAGGTTTTGATATTCCGGACGAGGCCATCCTGGCGGGCATCGCGGCGGCGCGCTTTCCCGCGCGCATTGAGGTGCTGTCCCGCAAGCCCCTGGTGCTGGTGGACGGCGGCCATAACCCGGACGGCATCCGGGCGTTGGCGGACACGCTGGCTGCGGCCGGGGCCAAAAACCTGTGCGCGGTGATTGGCATCCTGCGGGACAAGGGGGCGGAGGAGATGCTGCATCTGCTGAGCCCTTATGTGCGCGCGGTGTACACCGTCACGCCCGACAGCCCCCGCGCTTTGGGGGCGGAGGAACTGGAACGGCTGGCCCGTCCCATTTTCCACGACGTCACGGCCTGCGCGGGCGTGGCGGAGGCGCTGGAGCTGGCGCGGCTGGAGTTAGAAGAGGATGGCGGCCTGCTGGTGTGCGGCAGCCTGTACCTGGCCGCCGAGGCCCGGCGGCTTTTGGCCCGCTGAACGGCACAAACAGACAAAATTTGAACGGCATACAGTCTATGATGGATTCATAGACTGTATGCCTTGTTTTTTTTGCGAATTTTTTTGCAATGAGGAGAGCGAACGATGACACAAGTGACCTTACAGCAGGACGGCAAAACGCTGACGGCGCTGCTGTCCGGCGAGATCGACCACCACTCGGCGGTGCAGCTGCGCCGCCAGATCGACGAGCAGATCGGGGCCGCCGCGCCCAAGATTTTGATTTTGGACTTCGCGGCGGTGACGTTTATGGATTCCTCGGGCGTGGGGCTCATCCTGGGCCGCCACCGGCTCATGGAGGCCCTGGAGGGCATCACGGTGGTGCAAAAAGCGCCCAAAGACATCAAGCGCATGCTCGCGATCGCGGGCATCGAATCCAAGGATTGAGAGGGAACAAGTATGAAAGCAGTGAATACGGTAAAATTCACGTTTCCCAGCCGCAGCATCAATGAGGGCTTCGCCCGCGGCGCGCTCAGCGCCTTTGCCGCCCAGGCGGACCCCACGCTGGACGAACTGGCCGATGTGAAAACGGCGGTCTCCGAGGCGGTGACCAACTGCATCGTGCACGCTTATCCCGAGGTCATCGGCCCGGTGACGCTGACGGCGGCCCTGTACGAGGATGGCACGCTGCGCGTGGTGGTGGCCGACCGGGGCGTGGGCATCACCGACGTGGAGCAGGCGCGCGCGCCGATGTTCACCACCGGCGGCCCTGAGCGGGCAGGCCTGGGCTTTGCGGTGATGGAAAGCTTTATGGACAGCGTCAAGGTGCGTTCCACGCCGGGCAAGGGCACACGGGTGACAATGGCGAAACGGTTAGGCAGCCGATGAGGGCTCCGCTTACATACTACAGCAAAGGAGCGGACAGCTTATGCCCATAGCACTCGCGTCCCGCGAGGAATTCATCGAAAATAATCTTGGCCTGGTCCATGCCTGCGCGGGGCGGTTCAAGGGACGGGGCATCGAATACGACGATTTATACGCGGCGGGCTGTGTGGGGCTCATCAAAGCTTACGACGGCTTTGACGAAAGCCGCGGCCTGTGCTTTTCCACCTACGCGGTGCCCGTCATCCTGGGGGAAATCAAAAAGCTGTTCCGGGATGGGGGCACGGTCAAGGTGAGCCGCTCACTCAAAGAGCTGGGCATCAAGGCCACGGCGGCGCGGGAACGCTTTCTGAAAGAGCATGGGCAGGAGCCCACCGTCTCCCAGATCGCCGAGCGCCTGGGGGTGAGTGTGGAGCAGGCGGCGGAGGCAATCAACGCCTCCATGCCGGCGCTGTCCCTGACACCGGTCTCGGAGGAGGACGGCACCAGGGAGTTCGACATCCCGGAAGACAGCTGCGAGGAAAAGCTGTCGGACCTGTTAAGTCTGAAGAGCGTTTTGAGTGCTTTGCCCAAGGATGACCGCACGCTCATCTACCTGCGCTTTTTTAAAAACAAGACGCAAAGCGAGACGGCCAAGGCCCTGGGCACTACCCAGGTGCAGATCTCCCGCCGGGAGCGAAAACTGCTCGTCCAGATGCGCAAAGAGCTGTTGGGAGATGTCTGAAAAAAATGGGAATTTTTTTGTCAAATCCTGTTGACAAAGCGTGGAAGAGCTGGTATTATAATCAAGCTGTC
>CATXYA010000381.1 GCA_958403605.1 uncultured Oscillospiraceae bacterium | reverse complement strand
GTCCCAGTCGGTGAAGGGCCGCCAGCCGTTCTCCAGGGTGCCGAACCAATACCACAGATCGCTGGAATGCCAGGCCCCGGCGTCGTCCCCGGGCAGCTGGCGGCAGAAGAAGAAGGTGTAGGCGGGGCCCTTGCCCTGGTCGGCCTGCATACGGGCCCAGCCCTTGGCCATCTTGTGGATGATGGGGGGCATCATGTCCTCGCTGGTGGAGCCCATCATGTAGGGCACCGGCAGCTGCTGCCCGGCCTTGGCCACGTTCATGGCGCTGTCGGTCAGCAGTACGCCGTCCAGCACCGGGGCGCAGGCCATCTGGCCGCCCTTGGATTCCCCAAGCAGGGCGCCAAAGGCCGCAAACAGCTTGTCGGGCGCCACGGCGCGGAAATCCGACAGGGTGGCGGCGCCGGTCTTTGCCATCAGGGACTGCCAGAAGCCCATGTTTTCCTCCTGGCGCTTGGCATTGCCAAACAGCTTGGAGACGCCGCCGCCGCTGAGCATAGCCGCGCGGCTGACAAGGCCCTTCGTCAGCGGGGACACGCACAGCTGCTGCACGCTCATCGCGCCCGCGCTCTGCCCCATGATGGTGATGTTGGCGGGGTCGCCGCCGAAGGGGGCGATGTTGTCATGCACCCACTGCAAGGCGCACAGCTGGTCGTACAGGGCGTAGTTGCCCGTGTGGCCCGCCTCCTGCTGCAATTCCGGCAGGCAGCAAAAGCCCAGAGGGCCCAGGCGGTAATTGATGGTGACCACCACCACGCCCTGCCTGCACAGCGCCGCGCCGTCAAAGTGCTTTTCATGGCCGCAGCCGCCGACGAAGCCGCCGCCGTGGATGTAGAACAATACGGGGGCGTTCTCCGCCTCGGGCGGGGCCCAGACGTTCAAAAACAGGCAGTCCTCGCTGTAATCGTAGTGCTCGCCCTTGCGGAACTCGTTGTAATAGAACGCCTTTTCGGGCACATCCTCCTCGTTGTAAAAGGCGCGGGGCTGGTAGCTGCAGGCGCCGAATTCGCCGGCCTCGTAAACGCCGTCCCAATGGGTGACGGCCACCGGATATTCCCAGCGGCCCGCCGTGGCGTAACGGATGCCCTTAAAGGCGCGGCAGCCGTGCTTGCCGGGCACGCCGCGCACGTCGCCGCAGGGGGTGTGGAGCAAGTATCCTTCCATGAGGGGACCTTCTTTCTTACAGGTTATACGGATCGCGGTTGTACGCCGCGGGCATCCAGGGGCGCTCTTCCATCACGTCTTCTTCAAAGGCGCGCAGGTCGGCCATTTTTCCCACGATGGCGGGCAGCTCCATGCGCGCCACCAGCTCGCCGATCAGGTCCTTGCCCTTGTCCGCCATCTCGCGGCGTTTTTCCGCCGTGGGGATGGCCGAGGTGGAGGCGTGGTCCTTGGGGTCGCCGAAGCAATAGCCCAGGCTGCCGCTCTGGTAGGCGAGATTGAACAGGCTGTTGAAGGGAGCGACGGTCTGCGGCTGGGAATGGCAGAACTCGGTGGTCAGGGGCACGTCCTCCAGACGGCCCATGATGTCATAAGCGCCCACGAACAGGCTGTCCAGCGTTTCCATAAAGGCCTTGGGGTCCTTGCCCATGGCCTCGGTGTTGAACAGGTCCTTCGCGGCGCCGAACATTTGCATCGTCAGATCCATATAGAGGATGGGAACGCCCGTCTCGTCAAAGAAATCGCGCACCATGGGGCTGCAGGTCATATGGGCCGGGCCGTGGAAGCTGATGTAGATCTGGCGCTTGAAGCCCTGGCGCAGCAGGCTGCGGGCGATGGCGCCCAGGTAATCGATGCCCTGGCGCACGCTGACCTGGGTGGTGCCCCGGCCGCTGGCCGTGGCGCCCGCATAAAAGTAGGGCAGGTTGGGTAACACCAGGCCGTCGCAGGCCTCGGCCATTTTTAGGGCGATGGCCTCGCTGATAACCGTCTCGCAGTCCATGGGCAGGCCGCCGTGCATCTCCACGGTGCCCACGGGCACGATGATGAGGTCGTTGTGCTCCAGGTATTCCTCGGCCTCACTGTTCAGCAGGCGGGACAAAAAGCGGGTGCGAAGTTCCATGATGGACCATCCTTTCTCTTGTTTGGCTTTGATGGAAAAGCGGCGGCGCGGCCCATCGCCGCGCCGCCTGTAAAAGGATTGCGATTATTCCTGAGAATTGGCAGCGGCCTTGGCGGCCTTGTTGGCGGCGATCTGGGCGCGCACTTCAGGGGTGATGTTCCACACAAACTTGAAGGCGATCCAGGAGCCGACCACGAAGACGGCGGGGATCAGGATGCACAGGGCCTTGATGCCGGTGAGCGTGCCGCCGGACTGCGCGGCGGCGCCGGGCACATAGCCGATCCAGCCCAGGGCCAGGACGGCGGCGGAGTTGCCGATGGTCTGGCCGATGCGGCGGCACAGGTTGAAGGTGCCGTAGATGGAACCCTCGGTGCGTTTGCCGGTGAGCAGCTCGTTATAGTCGATGGCCTCACCGACGAGGCCCCACTGCATCTGGATGGACATGCCCGCAACGCCCATGGCAAGGCCGCTCCACAGCATGTAGACCACAGGATGGATGTTGGTGACCATCATCACGGCAAACAGCGCGGCATACAGCGCGCCGCCGATCAGCAGGCAGTAGCGGATCAGGCCTTCCAGGCCGAACTTTTTCGCCAGCTTGGGCGCGACGACCAGCACAACGATCGTCAGCGGCATGGAGACGAGCATGCTGTAGCTCATCATGCCCACATTGCCCAGCACGTCGGAGTACATGTAGGTGCCCAGGGTAGAGCTGACATACTGCATGGTGCAGATGCAGATGCCGTGGATGCAAAGGGCCAGGAACGCACGGTTTTTGCGGAACACGTTGAAGATGTCGGAGAACTTGATGTCATCTTCATCGCCGGGCTTAGCCTCCACGATATTGCGCTCTTCCGTCCAGAAGTAGTGCAGCAGGCAGATGCAGAAGCCGATGCCCGCGCAGATGGCGGCGCCGAAGCCGAAGGCCTG
>CATXYA010000380.1 GCA_958403605.1 uncultured Oscillospiraceae bacterium | reverse complement strand
CCATGGCGAATTTTCTGCTGTGTCCCGTCAACGTGCAGGGCCAGGAGGCCGCGCCCGGTATCGTCAGCGCCATTGAGGCGCTGGACCGCAGCGGGCGGGTGGACGTCATCATCGTGGCCCGGGGCGGCGGCTCCCGGGAGGACCTGTGGGTGTTCAACAACGAGCAGATCGCCCGGGCGGCGTTTGCCTGCAAAACGCCCATCGTCTCGGCCATCGGCCATGAGATCGATTTCTGCATCCTCGACTTTGTGGCGGACCTGCGCGCCCCCACGCCCAGCGCGGCGGCGGAGCTGGTGATGCCCGACATGACGGCGGAATACGACGCTTTATGCAAAATAGCCGCAAATATTCACAAACAAATGCAAAATAAAATGCTTTTGTGCTATAATGAGTACAAATCCTTACGCCGGTCCCCCCTATTGGCGCAGGCGCGCACCCGGCCGGCCGGGGAGCGGGAATGGCTGACGGCCACCACCGAAGCGCTGCGCGCCGCCGCGGCGGCCAAGCAGAATGCCGCCCAGGGACAGCTGGAACACGCGGCGCGCCTGGCGCAGTCCTTAAACCCCTATGGCGTTTTGGCCCGTGGCTACGGCGTGGTCCAGCAGGACGGGCGCACCATCCGCAGCTGGAAGGATACCGCCCCCGGCCAGCAGGTCACCGTGACCCTGACGGACGGCGAATTGGCGTGCACCGTGGACGAGGCGCGCCCCAAAGGAGTGATCGCATGAAAAAAGAACTCGATTTTGAAGCCGCAGCGGCGCAGCTGTCCGCGATTTTGGAACAGCTCTCCCAGGAGGAGACGCCGCTGGCGGAGAGCCTGAAATTATACGCCCGTGCGGCGGAGCTGATCGCGTTTTGCAACGAGACGTTGAAAAGCGCGCAAATGACCATCGAGGAGATCGACGCCAAGCTGGCCCAGGCCACGCAGGAGTGAGAAGGGAGCGTTCCAACGTGACATACGAGGAGCAATACGCGGCCTATCTGGACCGTGTCCAAGGTGCCTTGTCCGCCGAGGCGGACCGCTTTTTGAACCCCGCCTCCAAGGTGGCCGAGGCCGCGCGCTACAGCCTGTTTTCCGGCGGCAAGCGCGTGCGTGCCGTGCTGTGCCTGGCGGTGTGCGAGCTGCTGCAGGGCGATGCGGCCAAGGCGGAAAGCTTTGCCGCCGCCGTGGAGATGCTGCACTGCTATTCCCTGATCCATGACGACCTGCCCTGTATGGATAACGACGATTACCGCCGGGGCCGACCCTCCTGCCATAAGGCCTATGGCGAGGACACGGCGCTGTTGGCGGGCGACGCGCTGCTGACAGCGGCGTTTGAAACGCTGGCCGCCGCTCCCTGCGATGCGGCGCGCAATGCCAAGGCCTGCGCCGTGCTGGCACAGGCTGCGGGCACGCGCGGCATGATCTACGGCCAGGAGCTGGACCTGTTCCATGAGACTGTGCCCGCCACCCATGCGCAGCTGCTGGAGGTCCATAAAAACAAGACCGGGATGCTCATCAACGCCGCGGTGCAGCTGGGCGCCGTCAGCGCCGGGGCCTGCGCGCGGCAGCGGGACATTTTAGCCGCCTACGCCTTTGACGTGGGGCTGGTGTTCCAGATCGTGGACGACGTTTTGGACGTCACCGCTACCAGCGAGGCGCTGGGCAAGCCGGTGGGCAGCGACGGCGCCAACGGCAAAACCACGTTTGTGACGCTGTTCGGCGTGGAGGAATCGCGCCGGATGGCGCTGGAGATCACCCAGCGCGCCTGCCGGGCGCTGGAAGAAGAATATGGGGAGCGCGCGGCCTTTTTGCGCCAGTTTGCGCTTTCCCTTGTGGCCAGACGCCAATAAGAGGGTGCAAGATGATGCATTTTTTGCAGCGGATCTGCTTTGGCAATTACATTCTTTCCGTGGCGCTGCTTTCCTGGCTTGCGGCTCAGGTGCTCAAGACGTTGATCAATTATGCGTTGAGCGGGCAGTTTGACGCAGAGCGCCTGTGGGGCGCCGGCGGGATGCCCAGCGCCCATTCAGCCTTGGTGTGCTCGATGTTTTTGGCGACCGCCAAAAGCCAGGGCGTCAATTCCCCGGCCTTTGCCTTCGCGTTCGTGCTGGCGGCCATCGTGATGTACGACGCCATGGGGGTGCGCCTGGAAACGGGCAAGCAGGCCAAGGTGCTCAACCAGATGATGGACGGCTTTTTTGACAGCGAGGGGCCGCTGCCGGGGCAGATCAAAAAGTTGAAGGAAAAAGTAGGGCATACGCCGCTGGAGGTCTTATCCGGCGCCTTGCTGGGCATCTTAATTGCGGTTTTGATCCCCGTGCCCTGAAATTCTTTGCGCAAGGGAAGTGAACGTTACGGGTTTACTAGAACAGATCACATCACCTGCTGATGTCAAAAAACTGGACCTTGAACAGTTGGAGGCCCTGAGCGCGGAGATTCGCGCCTTCCTCATTGAAAGCGTTTCGCAGACGGGGGGACACTTGTCCTCCAATTTGGGCACGGTAGAGCTCACCGTGGCGCTGCACAAGGTATTCACCACGCCCAAGGACGAGATCGTCTGGGACGTGGGCCATCAATGCTATACGCACAAGCTGCTCACAGGCCGCCGGGATGGCTTTTCCGCGCTGCGCCAGCTGGGCGGCGTCTCGGGCTTTCCCAAGCCCAGCGAGAGTGCGCACGACGCTTTTGTGGCCGGGCACGGCAATACCTCTTTGTCCGTGGCCATCGGGCTGGCGCAGGCGAAAAAGATCAAGCGCGAGCCGGGCAAGGTGATCGCCATCGTGGGCGACGGCGCATTTACCGGCGGCATGATCTACGAGGGTATGAACAATATCCGCAGCCTCAACAACCTGATCTTGATCCTGAACGACAACAAGATGTCCATCTCCAAAAATGTGGGCACCATGGCGCAATATTTCACCAAGCTGCGCACCGACCCGCGCTATTTTAAGGTGAAGCGGGACGTGGAGTCCATGCTGGACAAGGTGCCTTTGATCGGCCAGCCGG
>CATXYA010000379.1 GCA_958403605.1 uncultured Oscillospiraceae bacterium | reverse complement strand
GCTCCTCCACCACCGGGGCGATGTCCCGGATAAAGCGGCAGTAGCCCTCATAGCCGTCGTCCAAATAGCAGTTCTCCAAATTGCCCAGCCCCACCTGGGGGCAGCCCCAGGCCTGGTGCTCTTTGATGAGCGCGGGCAGGTCGTGGAAAATGCGCTGCAGGGGCGAATGGGTGACGCAGACCTTCATATCGTATTCCTTCACCACACTGGTGATGAAGTCCGCCGGGATGGACGGGCCCACGCGGGAGAACTGCACGGTGTCGCAGCCGATCTCCTCCCGCACGCGGCGGATGCTTTCGGCAAAGTCCTCCGGCGTCTGGATATAGTCGCGCAGCGTGAACATCTGCACGGCAGGTACCAGATCGATCATATTGTTTCCTCCTTTTCCTTGTTTTCCATGGTGAACAAAAAATGGCATTGGCCGTCTTTGAAAAAGTGCTTGTCGTGCTCACAGCGGAAGGCCGAATTGTATCCCGCGGCGATGGCCGGGTCGATCATCTGGCAGTAATGGATGCCCTGGTCCTCGCAGCCGTCGCGCATCCACGTCTCGGCAAACACGCATTTGTCGAACGTCTGCTCCACCGTGTCCCCGTCCACCCGGTCAGCACTGGAAAAATAGCCGCTGCGGCCCATGTCGTAGCAGGAGAGGTAATGGGCGGCGTCATTGGCGTGCCCGCCGGCGGCGGCGCGCTGGGCGATGTGCCGCCCGCGCTCCTCGCCGAACTTGCGCACGCCCTCGCGCACGGCGGCCACCCCCGTGTCCCCGCAGGCGGCCTCCACCTCCCGGGTGATATGGGCGAACATGCGCGCAAACAGCACGTACATGTCCACCTCTTCCAGCTCCAGCTGGATCTGTTTGGGCTGTTCCTGCAAAGGAAACGCCTCCTTTCTCTTATTTTCTCAATCGTCCGGCTCTTCGTCCAAAGCGCGGAAGGTCTCGTACAGCACGTCCGCGCCCTTGGCCAGCTCCTCCGGCGGCACGTATTCGTCCGGATGGTGCGTCAGCCCGTCGTGAGACTGCACGAACACCATGGCCGTGGGCCACATGCGCGCGAAGATCATGGCGTCGTGTCCGGCGCCGCTGTTCATGCGGCGCCAGCTGTAGCCCAGCTTTTTGCACGCGTTTTCAATGTGCTGCTGGATGTGCGGGTCCAGGGCCGTGGGCGCTTGGCGCATGCCCTCCTCCACGTCGATGGACACGCGGAACTCCCGCTCCACCTGGGCCGCCCGCTCGCGGATGAAGCGCACCAGATCGTCCCGGTAACCGCCGTTGCAGGTGCGGATGTCGATGGTAAAATTGCAGCGCGAGGGGATGCAGTTGGTGTTGCCGGGGAACACGTCCAGCTTGCCCGTGGTCACGGTGGCCTCGCCGTCGTAATGCTCCCGCGCGTAAGCCGTGACGGCGCAGATCAGCTCACACGCGCCCACGCAGGCGTCTTTGCGCACGCTCATGGGGATGGTGCCCGGGTGGCTGGCCTGTCCGTGCACCGTGATGTGCATCCAGGAGATGGCGACGATGTTCTCCACAACGCCGATGGACTGGCCCGCGTTCTCCAGGATGGGGCCCTGCTCGTCGTGCAGCTCCACAAACGCCTTTACGCGCTCGCCCCGGCGGCGCACGCCCTCTGTGGTGCCGGGCAGGCCGTAGGCGCGCATGGTCTGGCGCAGCGTCAGGCCGTCCTCCATGCCCTTGAACTCGTCCAGCTGTTTTTCGCCCCAGCTGCCCTCGATGAGTTGGCTGCCGATGAGGGCCTGGCCGAAGCGCGTGCCCTCCTCGCCGATGGTGCCCAGCACCTCCAGGGAATGGCGCAGGGGCCGACCGCTCTCCGCCACCATGCGGGCGGCCTCCAACGCGCACAGCACGCCCGCGATGCCGTCATAGGCGCCCGAGCACTTCACCGAGTCCAGATGGGAGCCGGAGATGATCTTCGGCGCGCCCGGCTGGCTGCCCGGCAGCACGCCGTACACGTTGCCCGCGTTGTCCTCCCGCGTCTTGAGGCCGAATTCCTCCATGCGCTGCTTCACATAGTCCACGGCGCGGCGGTACTCCGGCGTATAGCTGGGACGCTGGGTACCGCAGGCGCAGGGCTCCGAAATGCGGCGCAGCGTCTCGATATCGGTCACGATCCGTTTTTTATTTGCCATAAACAGGCCTTCTTTCTTTGTTCGGTCAGGGACATGCCGTGAAGCGCTGGATCCAGGCCAGCAGCTCTTCCAAGCGGCGGCGGCGCTGCACGGGCCGACCGTCGCGGCTGAGGCCGTGGTTCTCCCCTTCCAGGATGCACATCCGGCTCTCTACTCCATGATACCGCAGCGCGGTGAACATCTGCAAGCCCTCCGCCAAGGGACAGCGGTAATCACAGGAGGAATGGATGAATAAGGTGGGCGTTTTCGCCTGGTCGGCGCAGCGCAGGGGCGACTGGCGCCACAACGCTTCGGCGTCCGTCCAGGGCGTCGCGTCCGCCTGGTCGGCGATAAAGCGGTAGCCCGTGTCCCCCGCGCAGAACATGGAAACCATGTTGCTGATGCTGCGCTGGCTGACGGCGCAGGCGAAGCGGTCGGTGTGGCCGATGATCCAGTTGACCATGAAGCCGCCGTAAGAGCCGCCCGCCACCGCCACGCGGGACGCGTCGATCTGCGGGTAGCGGCGCAGCGCCTCGTCGGAAAAGGCCATCAGGTCGTCGTAATCCTCGCAGCCGTACCGGCCCCGGATGTCCATAAACGCATTGCCGTGGCCGTCGCTGCCCCGGGGATTGCAGAACAGCACAAAGTACCCTTGCGCGCTCAGCAGCTGCATCTCGTGAAAAAACACCGGGCCGTAGGCAAACTTGGGGCCGCCGTGGATCTCCAGCACCGCCGGATAGCGCTTGCCGGGGTCGAACCCGGCGGGCTTCAAAAGAAAGCCCTCGCTGACGGTACCGCCGCAGGCCAGCGGGAATTGTTCCACCGGCTGCACGGCGCGGGCGGCGAAGAAATCGTCGTTGAGGCCCGTGAG
>CATXYA010000378.1 GCA_958403605.1 uncultured Oscillospiraceae bacterium | reverse complement strand
CGTCAAAGATCAGCAGGTCGCCGTGCTGGCCGCGTCCGCCGTTGCGGGTTCGCGCCAGAAACTTGATGCGCGCGCCGGACTTCAGGATGATCTGCTCGCGCCCGATGGCCGTCTTGATCTCGGCCACATGGCGGCGCAGCTTCGGTCCCTCAAAAAAGTCCCGCATCTCCTCAAACGTCTCGGTGGCGGTTTTCTGCAGGTGCGCCGTGTAGACGACCTGCTCGTTGTACAAAAGCATTCCCGCCTCGCTGCGCGCCTGGATCAGCAGGCTTTTCCCGTTCTGGCGCGGCACGCTGCCGCCCGCGGAGGGCGCGGCCCACTTACCCGCGGGCGTGCGCCCCAGCCAATCGTCCAGAATGTCGCTCTGCCATGGGTCCAGCACCGTCCCGCCGATGCGCACCAGCTTGGCCGCATCCAGCCCGTCGCTGGCGGTGTAGTCAGGTGCGACTCTTTCGGACGGCTCCTGACTTCCCATCAGCGGCGCGCTCGCCAAGGATTTCACCGATCTCGTCCTCACTGTTCGCCGCTCCCTCTATCTCCTCAATCTCCCGTACCGTTTCCCGGTACTGCTTTGCCAGCTGCGGCAGCGCCTTGGGGTCACTGTACCCGTCGATTGCCGCCGCCAGCACCAGCTTCAGGTTTTTCAGCTCCTCAAGCCTTCCGCCCTTCACATTCTTCAGCTTCATAAACACCCCGTGTGTAAATCGGCGCTGGACAGCAGCAGGGTCGCCGTGGGCGGGGGAGGGGGACCCTCCCCACCTACCAGCTGCCGTCCGTAATCTTGGGAATTTTCGTCATTTTTGCACCGAAATCAAGCGAAAAACTCGCTGTTTTGTCTCGTTTTTGCGCATTGCAAAAGTAATGCGCAGCTTGCAGATTGTCCCAATCCTCCGCTGCGGCCCGCGCTGACGGATAACCAAACTGTTTCCATTTAGCAACAGGCTTGATTTCATCCACAACAAAGCTCAGCGGATGCGCCGCATCGCTCGGCTCGTCGTAATGAATCGGCCCGAACCGCCCATGGCAGATGCCGCACTCGCACCCCATGGCCCGGAGTCTGGCCCTATGCTTGCGCCGCAGATTGCCGTTGGCATAGTGGGGGTTGTTTTTCGTGGGGGTCATTTTCATGCACACCCCTCCCGGTATATTTTCTTGGTCCGGCGTTTTGTGTCCAACGTGGACACGCTGACCCGCCGGGCCGTAGTGAATACAATAGCTGCCCAGCGGCGCGAGACGGAGTTTCTTTGTCTCGATGTAGTTGAGCCTCTCCCGCCCGCCGGGCATGGCGGTCTATTTCCGCCCGTCATCTGCCAATTTATTGCTACGCCGACAGCGGCGTACTGGTACTGCATGCAGGCCTTGCACCTGCGCCGTGCCTTGCTTGCGGAGCACAGCGCCCATCCCGCCGTGTGGAGTCTAGCGGTTGGCTATACAGCATACAACCCCGGCCCAGAACGACCTTGAGGCCGGGAACCGCGCCACCTCGGATGATATGGCGCGATCCGCTTGACCCGCGGCGGTTCTGCTGAACTTACCCGCCAGCAGACACGGAAAAAGAATAAAGCGGGCGCGAAAAGGCCGGTAGCCTCTCTTGCGCCAGTATTCGCGCACAAGACCTCATACGGACTCGTGCGTCTCATATAGTGCCGGTCTTTCCCGGCTGTCAGCTGTGAAAGGGAAAGGAGAAAATACATGGCCAAGCTGCCGGAATCGAACCGGCCAGGCGTACCCGCCCGCCCTGCATACCCTGCGCCTGGATACCAAGAAAACAGCCGTCCCAGCTGGGGCGACTGTTTCCCTCTAGGAGGTTTCGCAAACATTGCAGCGCCGTGTGTCAAGCCCCATCACCCGGCAACCTGAGTGTATCACACCTGGGCGGAACTAAGCGGAACTAATTTTAAAATTTGCAAAATTCCTCTCCGGTGCAGCTTGCGTACATAGCGCTCGCTCACTCTCATCCGTGCCGCGATCTGACGATTGGTGCGTCCATCGATGTACCGCGCCTGCAGGACCTCGCGCTCCAGCGCGTCCGGGACCTTGCCAATGGCTTCCTCGATCTCCACCTGCGCGGCCTCACCGGCCGTCAGCTGGGCGGCCAGCTTCTCCCGCCGGGCATTGATGCTGGCAATGGCACTCTCAAGATTTGTCTCTGCCGTACCCGCCGGGGCTTTTCGCAGGACCTCTGCATACTCGGCCCGCCGGGTCTCCTCGGCAAGTTTCTCCCGCAGGCGCGGTGCCGCATGCTTGGCTGCGCAGTAGCGGCCCATCCACGCAACGCACTCATCGTAGTTCATGTGTCCACCTCCGCAAGCCAGTAGTCTTTGCGACACTCTTGGCATTTATTGTATTTGTTGCAATATTCGGCACTTATTTCTTTTGCAATGAAAGCATCTGGACAATAAACAAGGATTCCGGCGTCATCGGTTCTCGCATCTGGAAACATCTTCAATAACTGGCTCTGGCGGGTATTGAAGGGGTGATCTTTTGCCCACCTATCTGCAATGTTTACCATTTCTTCAATGCCACTATCTGGTTCAGCGTCTCTTATGCGGTTTATATATGCACTGCAGGGGTATTTATCTAATGGGCACTCATCACATTTTCCGTCATTCGCCTTGCAAATCCGTCCAACAATTTTCAAGAATTGTATTGCGTCCATAGTCTCGCTCCTTACTGATCTACGTCAAACGTGATCTTCTCCATAGTCCACCTCCGGGACATCGAACGCCTTGATGCCGCGCGCCACGAGATAGGCCTGCACCCAGATGTCGCCATCCCTCACATTTTGCGGGTTGCCGGCATTCTTCAGCCCACCGTTGGGGTTGCGTAAATCATCCACATAGGGCAGCACGACCTCGGTCAGCTTCTCTCTTGTCTTGTTGATCGTCTTTGCGCTGAGGCCGGACTGCTCCATCGCCACCAGCATCTCGTTCCATGCGCGGCTGACTACCGCATCGACCTTCAGCGCCATCGTCCGCACATCGGACGGCAAGCCG
>CATXYA010000377.1 GCA_958403605.1 uncultured Oscillospiraceae bacterium | reverse complement strand
TGTGCCTGGCGAAGGGCACCTCCATCGTCACCGAGGGCATCTGGGAAAACCGCTTCCGCTATGTGGACGAGCTGTCCCGCATGGGCGTGAATATCCAGGTGGCGGGCCGCGTGGCCGTCATCGAGGGCGTGCAGGAGCTGCTGGCCGCGCCGCTGCGCGCCACGGACCTGCGCGCGGGCGCCGCCATGGTGGTGGCCGCCCTGGCCGCCGAGGGCAAATCGGAGATCAGCGAGATCTGCCACATCGAGCGCGGCTATGAGGAGATCGTAGAAAAGCTGCAGGGCCTGGGAGCGGATATCCGCCGGGTGTGCAAACCCGAGGGCCGCCTGCGCCGGGCGCTGTAAGGCCTGCATCAGAAAAAACAGGGAAGAAAAGGACTTTTCGGGGTCCTTTTCTTTTTCCGCATTTTGGGGAGAAGACAATGGCGCGATTTACGACCCTTTATTCCGGTTCCTCCGGCAACTGCGCGCTGCTGGAGGAGGACGGAAAATTCCTGCTGGTGGACCTGGGCAAAAGCTGCCGGGCCACGGCTAAGGCGCTGCAGGCGCTGGAGCTGCACCCCTCAGGCCTGGGCGGTGTTTTGGTGACCCATGAGCACTCCGACCACGTGAACGGCCTCAATGTTTTTTTGAAGAAATGGCCGGTGCCTGTGTACGGCCAGGCGGCGACGCTGGACGTTTTGGCCCGGCAGGGGAACGTGCCCGCGGGCACCCAGCTGGCGGAGCTGGACGGCAGCGAACAGGACGTGGGCGGCTTCGGCGTGCAGAGCTTCACCACCAGCCACGATTCTGTGGCCTGCTGCGGCTACCGCGTCACCACGCCAAAGGGCAAGACCATGGCCATCGCCACCGACCTGGGCATCGTCTCGGACGAGGTGCTGGCGAACCTGTACTGCGCCGACGTGGTGGCCCTGGAGGCCAATTACGACTTTCACATGCTGATGACAGGGCCGTATCCGCCCTACTTAAAAAAGCGCATCGAATCGCCCCGGGGGCACCTGTGCAACGACGAGTGCGCGGCCACGCTGGTAAAGCTGATCCAGAGCGGCGGCAAACGGTTCAGCCTGTGCCACATCAGCCAGGAGAACAACGCCCCGGCGCTGGCGCTGCAAAGCGTGCAGCTGGCGCTGGCGGAAAGCGGCGTGGTGCCCGACGCCGACGTGGTGGTGCAGGCGGCGCTGCGGCACGAGGTGTCGCCGCTGTTTGAGTTTTAAAGGGGGACGCTATGCAGACCGTGACCGTGATCGCGCTGGGCAAGCTCAGCGCCGCTTACTTCCGCGAGGCGGCGGCGGAGTACGCCAAGCGATTGTCCGCCTTTTGCAATTTGAACCTGGTGGAGCTGCCCGAGGAGCCCATCAGCGAGAAAAACGCGTCTGACGCAATGATCGCCAAGGCGCTGGAAAAAGAAGGGCGCGCCATTCTGGCCGCCGTGCCCAAGGGCAGCCGCCTGGTGGCCCTGTGTGTGGAGGGCAAGCAGCTTTCCAGCGAGGAGCTGGCGGATTATTTTGCCGAGGCGGCGCTCTCCGGCACGGGGGACATCGCCTTTGCCATCGGCTCCTCCCACGGGCTGGCCCCGGCGGTGAAGGCCGCGGCGCAGCGCAAGCTCTCCATGAGCAAAATGACCTTTCCGCACCAGCTGGCGCGGGTGCTGCTGCTGGAGCAGATCTACCGCGCCTTTTCCATCAACGCGGGCACGCGGTATCACAAATGATCGTCTCCGCCAGCCGTGGACATTCGTCCTGTGCGCTGGCGCGCACCAATGCTCACAAGTTCGCATCGACGGCATTTTTTGTTACTGACGCAATAAAAAAGGAAGGCCCCGGGTCCTGAGGCGCAACGTCTCAAGGCCCGGGGCCTTTGCGGTCACACGATGGCGGCGGACTGCAGTTCCAGTGTACCGCTGAAGCTCTCGCCCACGGCGCACAGGAAGTTGGAGCCAGAGTCCAGCGTCAGGGTGCCCTGGTAGCAGCCGGTGCCCTCCAACAGCACCTCTTCCTCGCTGCCGCGTTGGAGCACCAGCTTCAGCATGCCGGCCTCCACCGTGATGGAGCAGGTGACCTCCACCGTGTGGCTGTCCAGCGCCGTGGTGCCGCCCAGCAGCGTTTCTGTGCCCGAGAAATTTCGGTAATCGGCGCGGTAGCTGCCGGCGTAGCCGTCCGCTGATTTCTCCCGCTCTCCCTGCAGCAGCAGGTTTGGCGTCAGCGAGAGGCCGCCCGCCGCTTTCAGCAGGTTGTCATAGCTTTCCACCAGCACGTCTTTGGCGCAGCCTGTCAGGCACAGGCAGACGCACAGCGCCAGGCAAACGATCTTCCATCCTGCTTTCCTCATCTTATTCCTCCGGGCCGTAAGGCGGCATGGTGTAGTGCCTGCGCCGGGTCTTGCCGCACAGCCACAGGATGCCGAAAGCGGCGGCGAACAGACAGGCAAGTTTTAACATCGTTTTCATTTTGATCACGCTTTCACAAGTTTATAGTAGGTGCGGGAGGTCAGCCGGTACACCAGCAGGTACACCAGGCTGAACAGCAGGAAAATGACGGCGCAGCACAGGGCGAACAGGCCGCGGTTCGTCATGCTGAACACCACCAGCATATTGGCGATGATATTGAAGGCGAACAGCATGTGGATCAGTGCCATGCCCAGCGGCAGAAAGAAGACCAGCAGCACTTGCTTGTTGATGGTGGAGCGCACTTCTTTTTGGCTCATGCCCACCTGCTGCAGGATCACGAAGCGGTCATGGTCGTCGTAGCCCTCGCTCAGCTGCTTGTAGTAGATGATGAGCACGGTGGCCATCATGAACAGGCAGCCCAGATAGATCCCCAGAAAGAGAAAGCTGCCATACAGCAGATTCCATTCTTTCACCGTTTCGGCGCGGCTGGTGACCCGAAAATGGTAGGCCTCGGACGTGTATTGAAACAGGCCCGCGCAGGCGCGCTCCTGTTGATCGGGGCTGCCGGAGACGTTGAGATATAGGTTGGCGCTTTTAAACTCCGCGGCCACGCCC
>CATXYA010000376.1 GCA_958403605.1 uncultured Oscillospiraceae bacterium | reverse complement strand
ATCTGCGCCTACGTGGCCCAAAGCCAGAGCATGGCGGGCCGTTTGCAGCTGCTGCTGGAAGAGCAGTACGGCGATGCACAGCTGAACCTGACTGCCCTGGCCGACGCCGTGGGCGTCAACAGCTCCTACCTGAGCCGCCTGTTCAAGAAAGAGTTCGGGGAGAATTTCTCCGATTACCTGCTGCGCGTGCGCATCGAGCACGCCTGCTTTCTGCTGCGCAGCACCCATTTGAAAAACGCCGAGATCGCCGCCCGCGTGGGCTTTGAGGACGACCACTATTTCGGCCAGGTGTTCAAAAAAAAGATGGGCTGCACGCCGGGGCAGTACCGGGAAAAGGGCGGGGCAGCCGGGCCGCGCGGTGCGAAATCTTACCCCTCGGGGTAAAATTGTTCCTCCTGTTTTGTGGAAACGGGCGTGCTATCATAAAACCACCGAACAACGGCACCCAAGAAAAAAGGAGGAAATGAAGATGAAAAAAGCGATCGCAGGGCTGCTGAGCGCGGCCGTCCTGGCCCTGGGCCTCGCGGGCTGCGGAGGCGCAAGCTCTTCCGCCGCCAGCGGCGGCACGGCGCCCCAAAGCAGCACCGCCGCCGCTGCCGGTGCGGTGAAGGAACTGGACGTTTTCTGGTTTGCCGACGGCGGCGAGACCGCCGCCATGGAAAAGCTGATCGGGGAATACGAGGGCCTGCATCCCGAGATCAAGATCAATTTGCTGGAAGTCCCCTTCGAGGACATGAAAAACAAGATCATGATGTCCGTCTCCGGCGGCGAGGCCCCGGCCATGGCCCGCACCACCGAGAGCATCATCAGCGCCGTCCATGACGCCACGGTGGATTTCAGCGATTATGTGGACGACAAGGACGCCTTTTTGAGCCAGTTCATCGGCTCGCTGCAAAATTATTATGTGGTCAACGACAAGATCTGCGCCGTGCCCACGGACGTGACGGCCAACGGCCTCATCTACAACAAGACGGCGTTCGACAAAGCGGGCGTCAGCGTGCCCACCGGCCCGGACGATATCTGGACCTGGGACGAATTCGTGACGGCGCTGAAGACCGTCATGGAAAAGGGCGGCGTGCAGTACGGCATGGTCATCGACAACCCCTCCCACCGCTGGTCCACCATTTTGTATGAATTCGGCGGCAGCATCGCCACCGAGGCGGGCGGCAACCTCAGCAGCCCCGAGGGCCTGGCGGCCATCGAATTCACCAAACAGCTGTTCGACGAGGGCATCGTGCCCAAGAGCACATGGCTGGGCGGCGAGGACCCCAACAACATGTTCCGCCCCCGCCACGTGGCGGCGCACCTGTCCGCCAACTGGATGCTGACGAACTACCGCGACAACATTAAGGACTTCGAATGGGGCGTCACCTATATGCCCATCCAGGAGACCCGCTCCTCCGTGCCCGGCGGCAAGCAGCTGACGGCCTTTGCGGGCACCGGCGTGGAGCAGGAGGCCGCGGATTTCATCCTCTGGGTCACCGGGCAGGAGCAGAACGCCCAATACTGCGAGGAATCCCTGTTCATCTCCCCGCGGCTGGACAACGCCAGCCTGAACTACTCCTTCGGCTCTGAGTTCTTCGCCATTTTCGCCGACGAGCTGGCCAACACCGTGCCGCAGGCCAGCTTCGACTGGGGCTATCCCGGCCTGTCGGCCCAGATGGGCGCGGTGCTGCAGGAGGAGTTCCCGCAGGTCATCAGCGGGGACGTGACCCCCGCCCAGCTGGCGCAGGATGTGGACGACGCCACCAACAGCGTCATCAAACCGTAACGGCGCCGCAGCTTTGCAAGAAACGCGGGAGGACGCGGAGAAAAACGGTTCTCCGCGCCTCCCGCGTCTGCGTTGTATGGGGAAAGGACTTGAGAGGATGACAACAAGAAAAAAACAGCCGGGGCTGCGGTCGTTGGAGATGCGGGTGATCCCCTACGTGCTCATCGCCCCCAACGCGCTCATTTTTGCGCTGTTCATCGCGCTGCCCGCGGTGTTCGGCTTCGGCTTTTCGCTGACGGAATGGACGGGCATCGGCGACCCGGTATTCGTAGGGCTGCAGAACTATCAGACGCTGCTGGCCGACGCCAAATTCTGGGCCGCCATGGGCCGCACCTGTGTCTATGTGGCGCTGGCGCTGCCGCTCATCATGGCCATCCCCCTGTTTTTGGCCAACCTGCTCATCAAGGAGATCCGCTGCCGGGGATTTTTCCGCGCAGCCTTTTACTGGCCGTCCATGATCTCCTACATCGTGGTGGGCATCTCCTTCAAATTCATCTTCGGCGACAACACCGGCGTCATCAACTATTTGCTGGAGCTCTTCGGCAGCGCCCGCGTGGGCTGGCTGACGGAAAAGGGCACGGCCATGGCGGTGGTGGTGCTGGCGACGGTGTGGTCCCGCGCGGGCTTTTACATGATCACCTACATCTCGGGTTTGCAAAGCATCCCGGAATCGTACTACGAGGCGGCCAAGGTGGACGGCGCGTCCAGCCGCCAGCGCTTTTTCAAGATCACCCTGCCGCTGCTGAAGCCCACCACCTTTTTGGTATTGGTGCTGGCGCTGATCGATCTGTTCAAGGCGTACGGGCTGGTGATCTCGCTGACGGACGGCGGCCCGGCGTCGGCCACCAAATTCGCGGTGCAGTACATTTATGAACAGGCGTTCCAGCGCATGAACCTGGGCTACGCCAGCGCGCTTTCCATGGTACTGCTGGTGATCATGGCGGTGTTCACGGTCATCCAGTTCGCCGTCAACAAGGGAGGTGCCGTCAACGATGCGTAATAAATGGCGGGAAAACGCCTGGGTGTATCTCTGCCTCATCCTGTTGACGGCGCTGTTTTTGGCGCCCATCCTCTGGGTGGTGCTGTCCTCGTTCAAAAGCGGGTCCGAGCTGTTCCGCTGGCCGCCCACGCTGCTGCCGGAAACGCCCACGCTGGAAAATTACGTCACAGCCTTTGAGCGCGGCAACTTCAAGCTCTACTTTGCCAACAGCACCTACGTGGCGGTGCTGTCCACCATTTTGA
>CATXYA010000375.1 GCA_958403605.1 uncultured Oscillospiraceae bacterium | reverse complement strand
GCCGCGTGATGCGCTTGGTATTCCCGTCGCCCACCGAGGAGCGCCGCAAGCAGCTGGTGAAAGAGGCCCTGCACCTGGGCGAAGAGGCCAAGATCGCCGTGCGCAACGTGCGCCGCGAGGCTTTGGAAAAGTTCAAGGCCATGAAAAAGGCCGGCGACGTGACGGAGGACGACCAGAAGAACCTGGAAGAAGAAATGCAGAAGATCACCGACAAGGCCACCAAGGAGATCGACAGCGTTTGTGAGGCGAAAAAGAAAGAGATCATGGAGATCTGAACCGAAGCCTGCTTCAAGTGCCGCGCGCCTTGCGCGGCACTTCATTTTGTACATAGAGGGAGTTTTGCCGCATGGAAAAACCGCAGGAGCTTGCCAAGGGCCTCAGCATCGGCATCATCATGGACGGCAATGGGCGCTGGGCCAAAAAGCGCGGCCTGCCGCGCACGGCGGGACATAAAAAGGGGGCGGAGGTGTTCCGCGACACCATCCGCTACTGCAACGAGCTGCAGATCGCCAGCGTGACGTTCTATGCCTTTTCCACGGAAAACTGGGCGCGCCCGGCCGATGAGGTGAGCGCCATCATGAAGCTGTTCGGCGATTACCTCATCATGGCCTATGATTACCAAAAGGAAAACAATAAGGTGGTCTTTTTGGGCGACCGCACGCCCCTGGCCGAAAAGTTCCAGGCGCAGATGGCGGACATTGAGGAAAAGACCAAAAACAACACTGGCACCATTCTGAACGTGGCCATCAACTACGGCGGCCGCGAGGAGATCACCCGGGCGGCGCGCCGTCTGGCGCAGCAGGTGCAGGCGGGGCGCTTGGCGCCGGAGGACATCACCGAGGAGCTGCTGGCGCAGAACCTGTATACCGCGGGCCAGAAAGACCTGGATTTTGTGCTGCGCCCCTCCGGGGAGATGCGGCAGTCCAATTTTATGCTGTGGCAGGCATCTTACGCCGAGTTTATCTATATGGATGTGCTGTGGCCGGATTTTACCAGGGACGACCTGGACCGCGCCATTGCGGAATTCAACCGCCGCAGCCGCCGCTTCGGCGGCATTTGAGCAACGCAACAGGGAGGAACGGGATGAAAACTCGTGTGATCACATCCGTGGTCGGCATTGGCATTTTGGCGCTGGTGATGTGCTTTTTTGAAACGATCTTTTTCAATTTGGTCATCGCGGTCATCTGCCTGATCGCCATCCATGAGATCTTCAACGCCTATCAGTTCGATCATGCCAAGTACATTTTCTGGGGCTTCGTGCCTTATATGCTGCTTATCATGCTCAGCGACTTCAAGGCGATGCGCATGCTGGTGCTGCCGGCCTCGTATCTGTTTGCGCTGTATCTGGCCATCTGCGTCATCAAAAATGTGCAGTCCCTCAACTTTGCCAAGCTGGGGGGCATGGTGACATTTTCCGGCGTGGTGCTGCTGTGTTTTTATTCCTTCATCTACCTGAAACAGCTGCTGCCGCAGGCGCAGTACGGCTATGACGCCATCTACTTCATCTTCCTGATCCTGGGCTTTGCCTGGGGCGGAGACTCGGCGGCCTATTTCGCGGGCCGCGCCTTCGGCAAGCACAAGCTGGCCCCGGTGGTGAGCCCCAAAAAGACGGTGGAGGGGGCCATCGGCGGCGTGCTGGGCAGCATGCTGCTGGGCGCGCTGGTCACGCTGGTGTATACGAAGTTTTATGGCAGGCTGGTGGGTATCCCCGCCGCCAGCCTGGGCTGGAAGTATTATTTTATCATCATGGGCCTGGGGGCCTTGGGCTCGGTGCTGGGCATCGTGGGCGACCTGTTCGCCTCCGCGGTCAAGCGCCAGTGCGGCATCAAGGACTACGGCACCATCTTCCCCGGGCACGGCGGCATTTTGGACCGTTTCGACAGCGTGATGTTCATCGCGCCCTTTGTGTCCATGGTGGTGACGGCGGTCTTTTACCGCGTGATGTGAGGTGACAAAGATGGCAAAAAGAATCACGCTGCTGGGTTCCACGGGTTCTATCGGCACCCAGAGCCTGGACGTTGTCCGCCGCCAGGGCTACGAGGTACAGGGCTTGGCGGCGCACAGCAATGCGGAGCTGCTGCTGCGTCAGATCGCCGAATTCCATCCGGCGGCGGTGGCCGTGACGCAGGAGGCCGCGGCACAGAAGGTGGAGGCGGCCCTGGCCGGACAGGCGGGGGCGCCCCGCCTTTTAAAAGGCAAAGAAGGTCTGGTGGAGCTAGCGGCCATGGCGGGCGCGGACATCGTGCTGAATGCCGTGGTGGGCATTGCGGGCCTGCCGGCCACGCTGGCGGCCCTGGAGAGCGGCCACGATGTGGCCCTGGCGAACAAAGAGAGCCTGGTGACGGGCGGATACCTCGTCACCAATGCCGCCAAGGCGCACGGCGTCAAGCTGCTGCCGGTGGACAGCGAGCACTCCGCCATCTTTCAGTGCCTGCAGGACGCATACTCGGCGCGGGCGCTGCAAAAGATATTGCTGACCGCGTCCGGCGGCCCGTTCTTCGGCAAGACGCGGGCCGAGCTGGCCGGCGTCACAAAAGCGGACGCCCTGCGCCATCCCAACTGGAGCATGGGCGCCAAGATCACCATCGACTCCGCCACGCTGATGAACAAGGGGTTGGAGCTCATTGAGGCGGTGTGGCTGTTTGGCCTGCCGCCCCAGCAGGTGCAGATCGTGGTGCAGCGCCAGAGCATCATCCACTCCATGGTGCAGTTTTCCGACAACTCTATTCTGGCGCAGCTGGGCGTGCCCGACATGCGCATCCCCATCCAGTATGCACTCACCTGGCCCGAGCGCGGTGTGCCCTGCGCGCCGGAGCTGGATTTCACGCAGCTGAAAGCCATCACCTTCGACACGGCGGACGAGGAGACCTTCCGCTGCCTGGCGGCGTGCAAACGCGCCATTGCCAAGGGCGGGCTGGCCCCCTGCGCCGCCAACGGCGCCAACGAAGAGGCGGTGCGGCTGTTTTTGGAGGACAAGATCTCCTTCCTCAAGATCGGGGAACTGGTGGAGGGCG
>CATXYA010000374.1 GCA_958403605.1 uncultured Oscillospiraceae bacterium | reverse complement strand
TTCCTTCTTTCAGAAGACAGCGAGGGCCTTGCTCTGGTGGACGAGCTGCCCGCGTCGTCCAGCCGCCGGTATGAAACGGCCGCCCGGCTGGAGAGCATTTTTGATTATTACCGCCTGACGGGCCGCCGCCTGGAGGCGCTGCACCTGTATCTGACGGACGGTACGTCCTATCAGCTGTATACAGGCCTGGCCGTGCCGCAGAACCGGGTGAAGGAAGCCGCGTGGTACCGCGCCGCCCGGCAGAGGCCGGGGGAGGTCTGTGTGGGCGTGGCGGAGCCGGGAACGCTGCTCTCCGGCAAAAACCGGCGCGGAGATCTGCTGCTGACGGCGGCGCTCCAGGTGGAGCCGGGATATGGTGGGAGCGCGCTGGAAGTGGCATGCCTTTATTTTGAGACGGACGCGGAGGAGATGTTGGAAAGCTACAACAGTGAAGCAGGCGCGGTGCGGATGGCGCTGGCTCTGGATGGGGCGTTCCTGGCCGGGGACGAGGCGCTGGCGCCGGCCGTAGAGCGTTTCCTGGGGCCGGAGGGCGTTCCCGGCGGCGGAATGGATTGGGGCATCGCCACACAGGTGCGCAACACAGGCCTCACCGTGGTGTCGCTGGTGGACAACCGGAAGCTGATGGCGGGCTACGAACGGACGCTGTGGCTGTGCGCCGGAGCGGTGGCCGCGATGCTGGGCTCGTACGCGCTGTTTTCGGTGCTGTTTCTGCGGCGCATCGTGCTGCCGGTGCAGCATCTGAACGAGGGCATGGAGCGTCTGCAGCAGGGAGATTTCACCCATAAGCTGCCGCCCGAGGGCCACCTTGAGATGCGCCAGCTTCTGCAGCGCTATAACGATACCGGTGACAGGATGCAGGCCCTGATCGAGGAGAACCGCCTGCGGGAGGAGCAGCGCTATGCCGAGGAGCTGAAGGCCCTGCAAAGTGAGATCAACCCTCATTTTCTGCTGAATACCGTCAATACCATCCGTTTTATGGCGGACCTTGCGCGCTTTGATTCCATCCGTGACATGGCGGCGGACCTGATGGAGATTCTGCGCTGTATGCTGCGGACTCCCGCAGAGCGCTATACGCTGGCGGACGAGGCGAAAATACTGGAAGCGTATATCCATATCATGGAGGTGCGGTATTCCGGCAGCTTCAGCTTCCGGTGCGCTTTCAGCCCCGAGAGCCTGGCGTGCCGTTTGCCCAAGCTGCTGCTGCAGCCTCTGGTGGAAAACGCCCTGCTCCACGGCCTGGAGGGCTGCGAGGACGGCGAGGTCAGCCTGTCCGGGCGCACGGAGGACGGCGTTTTGTACCTGAGCGTCTGCGACAACGGTGTAGGGATGGACCCGGAGCGGCTGGCCGCGTGCCTGTCCGGCCCCGGTGAGGGAAAAGCCGGCTCATCCATCGGCTTGGCGAACGTGCAGCGGCGCATCCTGCTGCAATACGGTGCGCCTTATGGCCTGTGGGTGGACAGCGCGCCGGGCCGCGGCACCTGTATTTCGATCACGCTGCCCGCTGGGAGCGGGCGGGAAGGAGGCTTGCCATGCTGCGCGCAATAATCGTGGACGACGAGATCCTGGTGCGGGCCACGCTGGAAAAAATGGTGGACTGGGCGGCCGAGGGCTTTCAGCTTGCGGGCTGCTACGCCAATGGACAGGCCGCGTTGGAGGCTATGGAGCGGTGTCCGGCGGACCTTGTGTTCACAGATATCAAAATGCCCGTCTGCAGCGGGCTGGAATTCATCGACGGCGTGCATGCCCTGGGCCTTGCGCCCCACATCGTAGTGCTCAGCGCTTTCGATGAATTCCCTCTGGTGAAGCAGGCGTTCAAAAAAGGGGCGGCGGACTATGTGCTCAAGCAGGAGATCGTTCCCGCCCGCATGCTGGAGCTGGTACGCGAGGCACGGGCGGCACTGTGTGCCGGCGGCGATGCGCCGGCACCCGCCCCAGGCGCGGCGCCGCTGCGTGATACCAATGCCATTTTGCAGGACGTGATTTTCCACAACGCGCTGCCGGGGGGAACTGCCAGGGCTGGAGCAGGGCTATGTTGTGGCCTGCTTCTTTCTGGATGAAATATACCGGGAGATGGCGCGTCTGGGCACGGACGTGAATGCTACGCTGACCCAGCCCCTGACAAAGCTGGTGATGCAGATGCCGCAGTTCCGCTCCACCGACGGTTTTTATTCCTTTGACATGTCGCGCCACTTTTTGTTTTATTCTCTGGCACAGCCCGGCCGTACGGTGGAAAAGGCCCGCACCTTTCTGGCGCAGGTGCAGCGCGCATGGAAGAATTACATGAATATTTCCTGTACGGTGGGCATGGCCGCGCCCCATGCCGAGCCGGAGACGTCGTTTTACACGGTGCTGGAGCAGGCCGAGACCAACACCACCCTGCGCTATGTGCTGGGTCCGGGGCGTATCTATGACGAAAGCTATTATCCGCAATTCGACCCCGTGACGGCGCTGCGCCAGGCAAAAAGCTGCATGCCCTTTATCCGTGCCGTAATGGAGGCCGATTTCGCGCAGGTGGAGCAGTATAAGAACGAGCTGGTGGGCTATATGCAGGACCTGCCGCTGGAGCAGGGCCAGTCTCTGGCGTTGCTGTACCTGTACAATTTGTATTATGAGATGGGCTTTTACGATATGCAGGTCGCCTACAAGCTGGGGCTGGACCACCGCCTGTACCAAAGGCTGCGCGCCATCGAGACCCAGCGGGACCTGGTGATCTATTTCACCTCGGTGCTGCGGCGCATCATGGAATATTTTGAATCCAACTACGACCAGCAGTTCCCGGACCCCGTCCTGCGGGCCAAGCGTTTTCTGGACGACAGCTACATGCGCGCGGACCTGACGCTGGGCGAGGTGGCGCAGCGCAGCGGCTACAATGAAAAATATTTCTGCACGCTGTTCAAAAAGCGGTTCGACGTATCCTATTCCGACTACCTCACGGGCCTGCGCATTGCCGCCGCGCGGGAGCTGCTGGAGAAAACCAATATGCGCATGTACGAGGTCTGCGACGCGGTGGGCTAC
>CATXYA010000373.1 GCA_958403605.1 uncultured Oscillospiraceae bacterium | reverse complement strand
CGGCGACGATCTCGTCGGCAAATTTCTTGGCCGCTTCCTCGTTCAAGTCCCGCAGGGCCACTTTGGCGCCGGCGCGGGCCAGCGTGTTCGCAAACGCGCGGCAAAGAACGCCGCCGGCGCCCGTGACAACGGCAACTTTGCCGCTCAGATCGGTATCCAAAACATTTTTCTGCATAGGAATGATCTCCTTTCTCAAATACAGGGTTTATTCCCCGCCCAGATTGTGATTGAACTGGGCGGCTTTTTCCTCGCCGTAACCGGCGTAGGTGCCGTTTTCCAGATGCGCCAGGCCCTCGCGGACGAATTCCGCCCAGCTCTCGGCCTCATGACGCACCAAAATGGGGTAAAAGTACACACCGTTTTTCTCCGCCGCGGCCTTGTCGCCCGGGGCGTCGCCCACCATCAGCACGTGGGTGGGATCATACCCCTTTTTCAGCAGCTCGCCGATGCAGTGGGCCTTGCTGCCCGCGTCCTGCGCCAGCACGATATCCGTGTGCGGCAGCAGGCCGTGTACTTCCCACTCGGCCAGCACCGCGTCGCGGTTGGCGGAGGAAACGATGGCCACGTCCGCCGTGCGGTGGGCGTATTCCAAGCCGTCTTTCGCTCCGGCGAAGGGCTGTTTCAGCTCCTCCGGCAGCTGCGTGATGGCGGCGTTCACCGCCCCTGACCAAGCCAGTGCCTTGCCCAGAATGGGGTCCGCCCCCGCCGCCAGCGCGCGCTCCAGCGCCCCGTTGGACAGCTCCTTGGCCTCGGCGGCCCAAGTCTTCAACGCCGCCAGGCCGTCGATCTTTCGGTACTGGGCGTCGATCTCTTCCAGCGCCATTGCCAGGCCCTGAAATCGATTGATCCCCCGTGTCATGGAATACAGATTGATCTCGTTCCAGCGTGCGAGGATGGGCTCTTCCCACTCCTCCAGGCCCCACTCTTTCACCATGCAGGGGCCGAAGCAGCGGAAGTGCTTGATGTCCATGGTATCCATGGCACAGCCGTCGGAATCCACACAGACCAGGAATTCCTTTCGCTTGGTAAACGCATCGAATGGTGTCGCCATACTCTGCTCCTCCTTAGATCCAGATCTTGCCCTCTTCGTCGGCCTTCATGGGGAACGCGATCATCCAGTCCACCACGGCCAGGGCAATGGGGAAGCCTGTCCAGCAAAGGAGCAGGTAGAACGCGGCCAGATACCAGCGGTGCTCATAAAAGCGGTGCAGGCCGCACCAGCCGCCCAGCACCGTCAGCCACAGGTACACCCGGCGGTTCACCTGATGGCGGGGCCGCGTTTCCTTCCAATGGAAGTACCAGTCGCCCAGCTTTTGCCACCATTTTTCCTTGACGAGGCCGTGCTCTGCTTCCAGCTCATGCAGCTCGTCCTCCACCAGGGCCAATTCGGCAAAATTGACGCGTTCTTCTTTTTTCTTCTCTTGCTTTTCCTTTGCCATGCGGGCTCTCCTTATTCAAGGTGTGTATTTCTTGTTTCCAGTATACCGGATTTTTAGAAAAAGCGCAACGGCTCCGTTCAAAAACAGAGCCGCTGCGAAGACATTCCAGCTATGGTTACGCGTTTTCGCCGGCCATCGCCTGGGCTTTGATCTCAGCGATCTTTTCCTGGATCTCGGCCATTTTCGCTTTGGTCAGCGGGTAGAACTTCATGGCGACGATGTTGCAGGCCCAACCGATCAGCGGCGCGCCGATGAAGCTGGCCATGGTCACCCAGAAGATCGCCTCAGAATAAGGCGTATCCGGGGTGGGCTGCACATCCTTGAAGCCAATGGCCGCGATCATCAAGGAGACGAACGTGCCGGCCAGGGAGCTGATCATCTTGTCCACGAAGGAGAACAGGGTGCCCATCAGGCCGGGCACGTATTTGCCGGAACGGTACACTTCGTAGTCCGCGCAGTCGGCCGGCATGGGGATGACGATACCGCCGGACATACTGGCGAAGCCGCGCAGCACAACATACAATACAATGAAGGCCGCCGTGAAGAAGGTGACGCCATTCTTGAAGCCCATGTCCAGCGTGGTGGGATCACCAAAGCGGAACAGGAAGAACAGCAAGATGGAGCAGATGATACCGCCCCAGGTGCCCACGATCAGGCCGGTCTTCTGGCCCATGCGAGCCGCCACGAAACGAATCATCACAATGCCGAGCAGCAGCACAGGGACCGTCGTGACCACGCTGAGCAGGCCATACTGGGTGTAGTCGCCGCAGATGACGCCGAACAGCATGACGTAGATGATGGAGTTGGACATCATGGACATGGACAGCTTATCAGAAGAGGCGGACACCACCAGCATCTGGATGGCGCGGTTGCTCTTCAGCACTTCCCAGTAATCCTTGAAGCCCACACGCACCACTTTGCCGGTGCCATAGAACTCCGTGCGGTCTTTGCGCCACAGGCCGATGATGGCGAACACAGCGAAGATCGCAGAAATCAGAGCGCCGAAGCCCCACAGATCCATGAAGAAAGCAGGGTTGGCAAAGGCAGCGTTGCCGCCGTGGCGCGGCATCAAAGTACCGGTGACATACACCGGAATGAACGCCATGGTAATCGCGCCGAAAATAGAGTCAAAAATCGTGAAGGTCGGGCGCTGCTCAGGATCGTTGGTCAGGCAGGTCTGGGCAGACTTGGTGACGACGCACTGGCAGGTGTAGCCGATGATATAGACCATGTACATGACAATGTAGAAGGGGATGCGCGCCGCCTGGGGCAGCATCGGCGTAAACTTGAAGATGATAAAGCTGGTGACAGCCAAAATCACGTTGCCGATAACGATGAACGGACGGTTTTTGCCAAACTTCGAGTTCGTCTTGTCGACGATGTAGCCGATGAACGGGTCGGTGACGCCGTCCCACATACGCATCACGGTGGTGATGGTGCCCGCGAACACGACGCTGGTGCCCACGATACCGGTGAGGAAGTAAGAGACGTACATGAAGACGAACATGTACAGGTTGGTGGACGTGTTGTTCATCGCATAGAACGCGATCTCCCACGTTTTGGCCCGGTGGATACC
>CATXYA010000372.1 GCA_958403605.1 uncultured Oscillospiraceae bacterium | reverse complement strand
CCAGCCGCTGCGGCGCCTTGCGGCGCTGGGCGTCCTGCTTCGGGTACGCCGGTTTTTCCGGTTGCCGTGCCATATGCCGTCCCTCCTTTTCCCGTTTTCTTTTTAGGTTCTCACTGCGGCCTCGCGCCGCACCACATGATTGATCTCCGCCCCCAAGGGGGCCAGCAGCGCGGCGATGTCCTCATAGCCGCGGGCAATGTGCCCGACGCCGGTGATGATGCTCTCGCCCTCCGCCTGCAGCGCCGCCAGCACCAGGGCCGCGCCGCCGCGCAGGTCCGGCGCCGTGACCTGCGCGCCCTGCAGCGCCGGGACGCCCTGCACAAACAGCATGCGCCCCTGCACGTCGGCCTGGCCGCCCATGGCGGCAAAGCCCGCGGCACAGGAAAAACGGTTTTCAAAGACGGTGTCCGTCAGCGCCGTGCTGCCCACGGCGCGCAGGGCCGCCGCCGCGGCCAAGGGAGCGGCGTCCGTGGGAAACGCCGGATGGACATCCGTCAGCAGGCTGCCCAGGCCCCGCAGCCGCGCGGGTGCCTCCAGGGAAACAGCCGCTTCCCGCTCTTCCACATAGCAGCCCATACGCCGCAGCACCCGCAGCACCGCCGAAAGGTCCCGCGGCTCCACATGCGTCACCTCGGCGCTGCCGCCGCAGCCCGCGGCGGCAAACAGCACCGTGGCGGCGGTGATGCGGTCCGGGCACACGCTCCAGCGCGCGCCGCCCAGCTCCTGCCGCCCGGTGACGCGCAGACAGCGGGTGCCGACGCCCGTGATACAGGCGCCCGCCGCCTGCAAAAAATGCGCCAGATCCGTCACCTCCGGCTCGCAGGCCGCGCCGCGCAGCACCGTCTGCCCCTTGGCGCACACCGCCGCCATCAGCAGCGTCTCCGTGGCGCCCACGCTGGGAAAGCGCAGCGCGATCTCCGCGCCCGACAGGCCGTTCGGGGCCGCGATCTCCAGCCATTCCCCGCACTGGCGCACCGTGGCCCCCATGGCCGCCAAGCCCTGCAGGTGCAGGTCGATGGGGCGCTGGCCCAAGTTGCAGCCGCCTGGGCGGCAGATCACCGCCCGGCCCGTGCGGCTAACAAGCGGCGCCAGATAGAACAGCGAAGAGCGCATGGCGCGCATCAGCGCCTCCGGTACCTCGCTGCCCGGCTGCCGCCCGGTGGTGACGCGCAGCCGCCCCGGCCCCACCCGCACCGTACTGCCCAAGCTTTGCAGGATGTGCGCGCTGGCCGCCACATCCGACAGCGCGGGCACCTCCAGCAGCTCCACCGGTTCCCGGCACAGCAGCGTCGCCGCCAAAATCGGCAGCACGCTGTTTTTTGCCCCAGGGATCCGCACACTTCCCGCCAGTGTCTTGCCTCCGTGCACCCGCAGCCCTTCCATACCCAGCACCCCGTTTCCATGAGTTCTGGCTCATGCTATGCAAAACGGGGATTTTGTGTGAAAAGCGGCGGTTTTACGCTTGCTGCAGCCTGGTTTCCAGCACGTTCCAGATCTTTTCCAAGGAATCCGGCTGGGCCAGTGCCTTGGCCTTGACACCCATTTCCAGCAGCTTGGCGGGGTCTTTCGTCAGGTCCTGGACGATGGCGGTCAGCTTTTCGCCCGTCAGGTCTTTTTCCTCCACCACCACGGCGGCGCCCAGCTTTTGCAGCTGCAGCGCGTTGTAATACTGATGGTTTTCCGCCACATTGGGCGAGGGGATCAGCACACTGGCCCGGCCCACGGCGGCGATCTCCGCCAGGGTGAGCGCGCCCGCGCGGCTGATGACAAGGTCTGCCGCCGCCAGCAGCTGCGGCATGTCGTCGATGTACTCCCGGATCTCGAAGCGCGGGTCCCCCGCGATCTTCTTCTGCGCGGCCAGCTGGGCAAAATCAGCTTTCTCGATGCTGCCCGTGGCATGGATATGTCTGAAGTCGTGGCCGTCCAACTCCCACACCGCCAGCTCAGCCACCACCTCGTTGACGCGCTGGGCCCCCAGGCTGCCGCCGAAGGAGAGGATCATCACCTGCCCGCTGCGCAGGCCCAGCGCCCGGCGCGCGGCCGCGCGGTCGGTGTGCAGCATCTCCTCCCGCACCGGGTTGCCCACCACGGTGGTCTTTTCCGGTGCGCCCAAGCGCTCCACCGCGTCCGGCATGGCCGCAAAGATCACATCCACCTGCTTTGCCAAAATTTTGTTGGTGACGCCGGGGAAAGCGTTTTGCTCATGGATGGCCGTCAGATAGCCGCCCTGTGCCGCCGCCCGCAGCACCGGGCCGCTGACATAGCCGCCCGCGCCGATGACAAGGTCCGGCTTTACCTCTTTCAGGATGGCCTTGGCCCGCGGCGCGGCCAGTGCCAGATGATACAGCGCCACGGCGTTGCGCCCGATATTTTTCAGTGTCAGCCGCCGCTGGATGCCGTTGACCTCAATGGGGTGGAAGGCGTATCCCGCCTTGGTGACAAGGCCGTACTCCATCCCCTTTTTGCGCCCGGCAAAATGGATCTCGGCGTCGGGACAGTGCTTGCGGATGGCCCCGGCGATGGCCAGGGCCGGATTGACGTGTCCGGCGGTGCCGCCGGCGGCAATGAGAACACGCATGAGCTTTCCTCCAAATCAAACAGCAAACAGCGGACACGCCCCGCGCGGTGTGCGCGGCCATGTTCGCTGTGCCTTTTTCCTATTTATATTCGCCCGACGCCGCTTTGCCTTGACACCGCCAGCACGATGCCCATCTCGCCCAGCAGCATCAGCAGCGACGTGCCGCCATAGGAGAAAAACGGCAGGCTGATGCCCGTATTGGGGATGGTCTTCGTTACCACGGCGATGTTGAGCGCCGCCTGCACCGTCACCTGCGTGATGATGCCCACCACGATCATGGAGCCGAACTTGTCTTTGGCCTTATAGGCGATGACGATGCCGCGCCACAGCAGCGCCGCAAACAGCAGAATGACCATCACGGCCCCCACAAAGCCCAGCTCCTCGCAGACGATAGAGAACACGAAGTCGTTCTGCGGCTCGGGCAGATAGAGGTGCTTCTGCT
>CATXYA010000371.1 GCA_958403605.1 uncultured Oscillospiraceae bacterium | reverse complement strand
TTTTTCCGCTGCGCGGCGGGAGCAGATCCCCTGCTCCGCCAGCACCTTTTGGATCCTTTGGTCTCTCATAATGCTTCCTTTCTCACAAAAAAGGCGGGAGCCTTTGCCGGGCTCCCGCCGTGCGGGGAGGCTCACGCCTCGCCGTTCTTTTTCCCGTTCTCCTTTTTAAAGAGGTCGGTGATCTTGTCCACCATATCGGGCACCATGCTGATGGCACGGTCCACGTTGTTGGAGGTATCCGCCAGCTGGATCATGCGCACATTGCCCTCACGCACCACCAGAAACGCCACCGGCGTCACCGAAACGCCCGCGCCGCTGCCGCCGCCGAACAGATCCTTCTGCGTTTTGCTGGGAAAATCGGAGCCGCCGGAGGCGAAGCCGAAGGTCACCTTGGAGATGGGCAGAATCAGGGTGCCGTCCGCCATATTGATGGGGTTGCCAATGATGGTGTTGGAATCCACCATGCTTTTGATTTTTTCCAGGGTGACGTCCATCAACCCTTGGATCGGATGCTCGCTCATACAAAAGACCTCCCAGCCAGTTAAAGGATGCGCTCCACTTTCAAATGAGTGAACGCATAAAGGGCCGCTGTCACCATTATAAACGGAGTGGCCACGATTTTACAATAGAAATATCGGCGATATTTATGGGAACCGGTAAAATCCGGCACCAATTCCAGCTTGGAAAACTTGAGGTTCAGGCAATTCTGCAGCGCTCCCAGCGCCGTGCCCAGGTATGCCTGTGTCTGCCCGTAGGCGATGGCCGTCTCGGCAGCGTCCTCGCGGTGGATGGGCAGCAGCAGCTGGATGTCGGTGAAGCGCAGGACGCGGAAGATGATCTTCATCAGCCAGCCCGCGGTGCGCACCAGTTCCACCACATCGGAAAGGGCGATTTTCTTGCGGGCGGGCGGCTTGTCCGGCGGCGCAGCCGCCTCCTCCTGCTTTTCAGCGGGCTCCGCGGCCTCTTTCTTCTGTTCCGGAGTCTCCGTCTCTTCCTGCTTTTTCTTTCGCTTCCAAGGGTACAGCTGGAACGACAGGAACAGGACCTTCCCCTTGACGGTGAGTTTGTCGTATTTCACCTCGACCGTCAGCCCCACCGGCACGACCAGGAGCAGCACCAGGACGCCCACCAGCACCAGCAGCGTCCAGCCCAGCACGGCCAAAACCGTGTGCATCAAAGTTCCCCGCTTTCTTCGCCTTCCCCGCCGTCCAGTTCCAGCGCATAATCGTCGCCGTGCAGCGGGGGCAGCTGGGACAGGTTTTCAATGCCGAAGGTGCGCAAAAAGGCGTCTGTGGTGCGGAAGGATACCGGCCTGCCGGGCAGATCCAGCCGGCCCGCCTCCTCCACCAGCCCTTTTTGAATGAGGGTCTGCACGGTGGAGGAAGAATCCACGCCGCGCACCTGCTCCACAAAGGAGCGGGATACCGGCTGGTTGTAGGCGATGATGGCCAGTACCTCCAGCGCCGCCGGACTCAAGGGCGTATTGCGCCGCTTGTCGAGAATTTCTTTCACCGGGGCGGAGTACGCCGTCTTGGTGGACATCTGCCAGCGGTCTTCCAGATGCAGCAGGCAAATGCCGCGCGCCGCGTCTTGGTCATACGCCGCCTGCAGCCCTTCCAGCAGCTGCTGCGCCTCGTCCTCCCCAAGCTCCAACACCTCGGCGACGCGCTGGGCCGAAACGGGCTCGGCGTGGGCGAACAGCATCGCCTCCACCGCCGCTTGTCTCTGTTGTGGGTCCATGCCGTCTGCCTCCTATCGTTTCACCGTCAGGGATTCATCCGCGTCGATCCGGACGCGGCCCGCGCGCATCAGTTCCAGCACCGCGAGGAACGTGGCCACGGTCTGGCTGCGGCTGCCGTTTTTTTGAAACAGCTGCCGCAGCTGTTTCACCTTCCCGGTCATTAAGCCCCGCAGCACATGGACGATGCGGGAGCCCACCGAAACGAAGGGCGCCGTGGTCAGCGGTTCAAATTGTTCTTGTTTCGGGGTCTGCTGCTGGACGCTTTTCCCCTGCAGATTGTTGTACGCCTGTTCCAGCAGGAAAACGTCGTGATGCAGGCGGTAGGTGTTGTCCGGTTCCACGTCCAGCGGCTCGCGCACGGCGCGGTAGACGCCCTCGCCCATCTCTTTCAGCTTGGCGGCCACTTCCTTGCACAGGGAGTATTCCACCAGCATCCCGGTGAGCTCTTCCCGCATGCGCTCCGCCTCTTCGCTTTTTGGCAGCAGAAAGTAAGATTTCATCTGCACCAGCCGCGCCGCCAGCTCGATGAACTCGCTGGCGCGCTCCAGCTCCTGGGGCGAAAAACCGTGGACCACCGCGACATATTGATCGATCAGGGAGACGATCTCAATGTCGCAGATCTTCATTTTATTTTTGGACACCAGGTACAGCAGCAGATCCAGCGGCCCCTCAAAGTCCTCCACCTTGAATGTCAGCTGTTCCATGCTCACCTCATCGCCATCCGCAAAAAGAATTCCACAAAGCCTGTCAGCCAGTTCAGCACATTGGTGGCGCCGCCGTACAGCCAGTTCAGCGGCGTGCGCAGCGCGCCGCTCCACAGCAGCACGAACAGGGCGATGAGGATATAGCGCTCATATTTCATCACGCCGAAATAGAGGCGCTGGGGCAGGAACACGTTGAAGATGCGCGAGCCGTCCAGCGGCGGCACGGGCAGCAAATTGAACACCGCCAGCGTAATGTTGACCTGCATCATCGTGGAGATAACGGTAAACAGGAAGATCCACCCTGTGGTGGCGGGCGCAAGATAGTAGATGAGCTTGTACAGGATCATGCACACCAAGGCCAGCAGCAGGTTGGACGCCGGGCCGGCGGCCGCGGACAGCGCCATGTCCCGCCGGGGATGCTTGAAATTATAGGTGGCCGCCACCGGCACGGGCTTGGCCCAGCCGAAGCCGACCAGCAGCATGCACAGCGCGCCCAGCAGATCGAAGTGGCGCAGGGGGTTCATGGACAGGCGCCCAGCGTTTTTTGCCGTGGGGTCGCCCAATTTCCAGGAGGCCCAGGC
>CATXYA010000370.1 GCA_958403605.1 uncultured Oscillospiraceae bacterium | reverse complement strand
TCGGCCTCCGTCCTTAAGCTCGCATCTATGGGCTTACGCCCCCAAGCCCCCACGATGACGGATAAGGGGGCGCCCGCCGGTCTTGCCCATAAAAAAGGGGCCTGTTTCATTTCGACCGGGGAGAATAGGAGCGGCGCTTCACTCCGCCGCCTCCAGCTTCGCCACTGAGGCCTTGTACCATTTGCTTTTGGTCATGCCCAAAAACAGCACCGTCATCACGAAGGCTGCCATGACGGTGTCGCTGAGGAAATGCCGCCCCATGATGAGGCGGGACAGCGCCATGCCGCCCACGTAGGCCCAGCACGCCGCCCACACCAGACCGCGCCGTTTGTGCCAGCCGGGAAAGACGTCGCACAGCAGCACCAGGATGAACACGCTGCAGGCCGCCGCCGTGTGGCCGGAGGGGAAGCTGGTGCCGCCGTTGCCAAGCGGGTGCAGCCAGCTGGTAAAGGCGGCAAAATCTCCGGCCGCCAGCATATCGTCAAAGCGGGTGCGGTTCCACACCACCTTCAGCGCGTTGATGAAGATATTGTTCAGCACCATGTACACCGTGCCCCACCACACCGCGAAATGCAGCTTGCGGGAGAAGGCGGGCCCGCGCCGCCTGGCCAGCAGCAGCAATGCGAAGGCCGCGGCAAACACCGCCGTCCACACGCCGCACACCAGCAGCAGTGCGTTTGGCGTTTGGCGCTTGCCCAGATAGTGCAGGGACATATAGCACATCACACCCATAGCCGCCGTGGCCGCCAGCGCCGCGCCCAGCCGCATCCACAGCGGGTTGGCCCCGCGCCACAGCACGGTGCCCAGCCACAAAAGGGCGGGCAGGTAGAGCGGATACCACCCGAAGGCCTCCATCAAAATGCCGGGGACGCTGCCGGGGCTGTGCAGCCATTCATCCAGCGCAAGGTCCCACAGCGCGCCCGCCGCCATGCCGGCGGCAAACAGCACCAGCCCCAAAACGATCAGCCGCCGGTTTGTCCGATCCCGATAAAACATACGCTCACCTCATATTTTTATCATACCACAAAAGGCCCTTGGCAACAAATCCCGCCCGGCGTATAATAGAAAAAACGCAAGGCCGCCAAACGCGCGGCACCGCGGCCCGCAACAGGCCGCGCAGCAAGGAAGGGAAGTTGAAGAAGATGGAATATCGTGTGCTCGGAAAAACGGGGCTGAAGGTCTCCGCCGTGGGGTTCGGCGGCATCCCCATCCAGCGCATCACAGGGGCCGAGGTGCGCCCGCTGATGGAGCGCCTGGCGGAAAAGGGCGTCAACTATATCGACACCGCCCGCGGCTACACCGTGTCGGAGGAATATCTGGGCGCGGCGCTGGCGGGCGGCCTGCGGGACAAGTTTATTTTGGCGACGAAGTCCATGTCGCGGGATTACGAGAGCATGGCCAGGGACATCGAGACCAGCCTTGCAAATTTGCAGACGGACCACATCGAGCTGTACCAGCTGCACAACATCAAAACGGACGCTGATTTTGCGCTGGCGTTTTCCGAACAGGGCGCGGCGGCCGCCATCCGGGACGCCATCCGCGCGGGCAAGGTGGGCCATTTCGGCGCCACGGCCCACAGCGCCGACAGCTTCAAAAAGCTGCTGGGCTACCCCGAGGTGGAGACCATCATGTTCCCCTACAACATCGTGGAAAACCAGGGCGAGGAGCTGATGGCCCAAGCCGCGCGGCAAAACGTGGGCGTCATCGCCATGAAGCCGCTGGCGGGCGGCAACATCACCGACGGCACGCTGGCGCTGCGCTATATTCTGCAAAACCCCAATGTGACCACGGCCATCCCCGGTATGGCGACCTTAGAGGAAGTGGAGCAGAACACCCGCGCCGCCGAGCTGCAGGGCCCCTTGACCCCGCAGGAGCTGGCGGACGCCGAGGCGGTGCGCCAGCGGCTGTCGGGCAATTTCTGCCGCCGCTGCGGCTACTGCGCGCCCTGCACCGTGGGCATCGACATCCCCGGCCTGTTCGTGCTGGAGGGCTACATCCGCAATTACGATCTGGAGGGCTGGGCGCGCCAGCGCTACGCCGCCTCGGCGGTGAAGGCCTCGGCCTGCATCGAATGCGGCCAGTGCGAGGCCCGCTGCCCCTATGACCTGCCCATCCGCGAAAAACTCAAGGGCGTGGCCGCAGTGTTCGGCGAATGACGGGACTCTATTTCAGCGGGACGGGCAACACCCGCTACTGCACCGAGCTGCTGGTGCGGGCGCTGGACCCCGCGGCCCGCTGCGCCGCCATTGAAACGGAAGAAGCGGCGCGGGCCCTCGGCAGGGACGACACGTTCGTGGTGGCCTACCCCATCTACTTCAGCAATCTGCCCAAATTGGTGCGGGACTTTTTGGAACAGCACGCCGGGGAATTCCGGGGCAAGCGGGTCTTTTTGCTGGCGACCATGGGGTTGTTCAGCGGAGACGGCGCAGGCTGCGGCGCCCGGGTCCTGCGGGCGGCGGGCGCCGAGATCATCGGCGGCCTGCACGTGAAGATGCCGGACTGCATCGGCGACGAAAAGGCACTCAAGAAAACACCGGAGCAGAACCGGGCGCTGGTGGCGCGGGCGCGGCAAAAGCTGATGGCGGCCGCGGAGCGCATCCAACGCGGGGACGCGCCGCAGGAGGGGCTGGGGCTTGGGGCCCATGCGGCGGGCCTTTTGGGGCAGCGCCTGTGGTTTTACGGCAAAACGCGGCATTACTCCGACAAGCTGAAGATCGACGACGCCCGGTGTGTGGGCTGCGGGAGCTGCGTATCCCAGTGCCCCATGCAGAACCTTTCGCTGCGCGCGGGCAAGGCGGTGGCCGGGCGTCGGTGTACCATGTGCTACCGCTGTATCAGCAATTGTCCCCGGCAGGCCGTCACCCTGCTGGGCAAGCAGGTGTACGAGCAATGCCGCATTGAGCGGTATCTGCCGGAGACAGGACCCAAAGAATGAAAAAAGTGCGCGCCTGCAATTGCCTTGCAGGCGCGCATTTTTGCTTGATTGGAAAGGGCAGGCCCGCGGGCGCCCCCTCATCCGTCTGATGCTGCGCATCAGCCACC
>CATXYA010000369.1 GCA_958403605.1 uncultured Oscillospiraceae bacterium | reverse complement strand
CGCGTTCAGGCCCACCGCCAGCAGCAGCGCCAGAATGTTGACCAGCACCACAGTAATGGCCGTATAGCGCAGCGTGAACCACAGCGCGTTTTTAAAGTCGGGGTCGCTGAACACCCGAATGTAATTGCGAAGGCCCACAAAGTTGGAGACCGGGTCAATGCCGTTCCAATCCCGCAGCGAGTAGTACAGCCCCAGCCCCACCGGGCAGATGATGAACGTCAGGAACAGCAGCATGGCCGGGCCGGTAAACAGCAGATACATGGCGTTCTGCCGCACCTTCTTGTGCAGATGTTTCGATTGCATGCGCACCTCTTCTTCCACGGGCGGAAAGCGCCCTTTTTCATTTCAAAAGCAAAGGCCGGGCGGGTCCCACGCACCGCCCGGCCAAAGTTCCGTCAGCCGCCCTGCGCGGAGAGGCGGTTCTCATACGCTTTCTGCAGCGCGTCGATGGCGCCCTGCTTATCCGACATGCCCGCCGCGTAAGACTGCAGCGGCGTCGCGATATCCGTCACAAAGCCGGAGGGGAAATACTCGGTGCCGAAGATCGGGAAGGCTTTGCCCTCTGCCATGTAGCGCTGCATGTCCTCGTTCAGCGAGCCCAGGTTGCTCAGGTCCACATTGTCATAGGGCGGGGCCACGCGCATGACGCTTTCCACCAGGTATTTCTGCGCGTTCTCGTAGATCCAGTTGAGGAAGGCGCCGGCCTCTTCCACGTGGCTGCTGGTGTTCGCTACGCTCAGGTAGCGGGTGGCGGAGGTCATCAGCTTGGTATCGGCGGCATCGTTGGTCAGCGGCACTGCAAACAGGCCCAGCTTCAAATCGGGGTTCGTGCTCCACAGCGGGTCGCCGTACCACGTGCCCTGTTTGATCATCGCCATTTTGCCCGCCGCGAAATCGGCCACCTGATCGGCCGCGCCGTAGCCCACGGATTCCTTGCCCTTGCCGTAATTGAGCGTCATGTCATACAGGCGGAAGAAATTACCGATGTAAGTGAGGTCGCCGAGGGTCTTCGTCCCGGCGCTCAGCTCTTCGCAGAAGCCCTGCGGGTCCTTTTCATAGGCGACCGTGGTGCCGAAGATATGCATCAAAAAGCCCCACTCCTTGAAGGCCTCGCCGAAGGGCTGGATGCCCGCAGCCTGCAGCTTTTCGCAGGTTTCCTCCAGCTCGTCCAGCGTCTCGGGCACCTTTTCGATGCCCGCGGCTTCAAACAGCTCTTTGTTGTAAACAATGCCGTTGCCCTCTACCGCATACGGGAAGCCCAGCACCTTGCCGTCGATGGTGGAAGCAGCCAGCGCCGTCTCGTCCACGTGGCTGGTCCAAGCCGCACCGGTGAGGTCGGCACAGCGCACGCCCCAGGTGGGATAATCGCCGTTGGCGAGGTCGAAGATATCGGGCGCCTCATTGGAAGCGAAGCGCGTTTTCAGCAGGGTGTACGGTTCGTCGCCCGGGATCTCCCATTCAATGGCCACGCCCGTCTGCGCCTGGTAATCGGCGGCCATCTGGTCGATGGCCTCTTTCATGATGGACGTGCCCCCATAGACCGTCAGGGTGATGTCGCCGCCCGGCGCGGCGGTACTGGCGCTGCCGCTGCCGGAGGCGGCGGCCTGGGAAGATGCCCCGCCCGACGAGCACCCGGCCAGCGTCCCAACCATGAGTGCCGCCGTCAGAAGCAGTGCGGTGATACTTTTCTTGTTCATTTGTGATCCTCCTTTGTAAGTAGAAACTGCGTTTCAGTAAATTCTTTACTAAAATCATACCAAGGCGGAAAAGCCCTGTCAACACAAAGAAATTTTTACCGAAAACTTCAGAGGATTTCACAATTCGTTTGCACGATCAGCTTATTTTTGCACAAGGAAAAGGCTGTATTTCGGTAAATTACAAAATAAATTTACTAAAGTACAGCCTTGTATTCTTCTTTTTCCTCAGGCGGTCCCGCGCCAGCACACGGAGGCGCTGATTTTGAACGGCGCATCGGCTGGTGCGCCGTCGATGAGGTTCAGCAGCTCCCGCGCGGCCAGATAACCGTTTTCATACCGCGGAATGGAGACCGTGGTAAGGTCCATCAGCGCCGCGGCATCGCAGTTGTCGAAGCCCGTCACAGCGATATCGCCGGGGATCTCCAGCCCGTACTCCTTAAACGCCCGCATCGCCCCCAGGGCCATGTTGTCGCTGGCACACACCAGCACCTGCGGCAGCGTGTTGCCCAGCAGCATCAGCTTCGCCGCCTGGTAACCGCTTTTTTCCCGGTAGTCGCCGTGGAAGTAATACTTTTTGTCAAAGGCGATGCCGTTGGCCTCCAGCGTGCCCTCAAAGGCGGCGAAGCGCTCAATGTTGTCCAGCGAGTTCTCGGTGCCGCCCACGTAGCCGAAGCGGTGATAGCCCTTTAAGATCAGCTCCTGCACCAGCTCGCACATCACCGGGTAATTGTCCACGACCACACTTTTGATGAATTGGTTTTCCAAAATACGGTCCATCACCACCACGGGATATCCGTCCTGCGCCACCGTCAGCAGCTGCTCGTCCGACATTTTTCCATCCAAGCTGATGGCGCCCGCGGAAAAACGGCTCCGCATGAAATTGCGGCTGGATTTGTTGGTGCAGACGATGAGGTCGTAATTATTTTCCGTCAGGCACTCGCTGATGCCCTTGATGATATTGAGATAAAAGCTGCGGTCAAAATCGCTGAAATTGAACACCACCGTGCGGGGCGGCTCCGCCGGTTTTCGCAGCCTGGCCTCCGGCTGATAGCCCATTTCCTCGCACAGGGACAGGATCTTTTGCCGCACTTCCCCGCTCACATTTTTTCTGCCGTTGAGCACGTTGGATACCGTCGCCGGCGACACGCCCGCCCGCTCCGCGATTTCCTTTAGCTTTACCATTGTGACACCTTCATTTTACCGATATTCTCATGAACTTTATTAAATTTTACCAGTAAAATTCATTTTTGTAAACTACAATTTCCAAAATCCAACATTTTTTAGAAGAACTTCCTGTCCGTTGGACCGTAAAACAGCAGAAATGATCATGCACAGTCCTCTGCAATT
>CATXYA010000368.1 GCA_958403605.1 uncultured Oscillospiraceae bacterium | reverse complement strand
GGTGGGAGAAGATCCTGGCCGGGGACAAAGTGCTGGAAATCAGGAAAACGCACCCGCAGAGCAAAAACCACGCGGATCTGGAATGGCCGTTGACGGTGCTGGTATATGTTAGCGGCACCGGAGCGGTGCAGGGTCAATTTCTCTGCCCTGGCTACACGGAAACCAATTTCATGCCGTACCTGGAAAAGATGTCATGCGTACCGCTGGCAGACCTGAAAGAATATGCCGGCGGGAAATGCCTTTCCGGCTGGATCGTCCGGTCACCGGAGAAGTTCGACGCGCCCAGCCCTCTGGCAGAGTTCGGCCTGGACCGTCCGCCCATGTCGTGGCAGTACGTTGAGATCCCGGACGCGGAGGAGGTATAAGCGTGAAAGAATATTTCAAAAACGCACTGATTATATGCGCTGAAATGACGCTATTGGTAGTCTGTTGGGGACTGGCAGAGTTCGCGCTGGCGGTGCTACGAATAGAAATCGGCCTGACAAACTGGGCTATGGGCGGGTTCATACTGGCGGCGGCCCTAATCGGTGCGGCGTTTAGAACGGCCAGAGAGCGCCGGAGAAAGGAACGGGCCGCAAAATATGTCCCGGTAGTCCTGGAAAGCGCTATAAACGTCCAGCGCAGTCTATTGCGGGATATTACTGCATCGGAGGATCAAAGCCAGATCAATACATGGCGAAAAAGCGTCGTCAAAATGACCCTGGCAGCCCTAAATGAAAAGCGGGAACGCATGATCAAGAACGGAGCGGAGAAGTGAAAGCAGAAAAGCCACCGGCAAGCCCACAATGTACGGACTGCTCACTCTGGAAATATGGCGCTGTGTCCTGCGCCCGCTTTAATCTGCGCTATGCGCTGAATGAAATGTTAAAAGAACTCCCGTTCTTTTGCAGAACGGCGGAGGGAAAAATTGTTTGCCCGCATAAGGAGGCCAAGAAATAACATGGCCATAAACGTTTCCGACCTGCCGCCGAAATACCAGGCGCAGGCCATGAAAAAGTACATGGAGCAGCAACAGCGGCGGGGGCCAGCACCTCCCGCCGCGCCGCCGCAGGATCCGGCAAAGGGTATGAAATACCACAACACCCCCACCGAGCGGGTGACAGCCTCCGGGGCCGTCCTGCATTTCGACAGCCAGAAAGAAGCCCGCAGGTTCGACGTTCTGGCTGCCCGCCAGGCAAGGGGGCAGATCCGCGATCTGCGCCTCCAGGTGGATTTCACCCTGCAGGAAGCGTTTACCGACACGGAGGGAAAGCGGGTGCGGGCTATCCGCTACAAGGCGGATTTTACATACTACCAGCCGCCAAACAGGCAGCTATACGGAAGTCATGCGCCATACTACGCAGAACAAAGCGGGGTGCCCTGGGAGTTCGTCGTGGAGGACGTAAAGAGCAAGGCTACCAGAACGGCCAAGTATGCCATGAAAAAGAAAATGCTAAAGGACCGTTTTGGGTACGACATTACCGAGGTGTGAGAATGAGCAAAAAGACAACGGACGAAACCCTGGGCCGTGAGGCTGTCAAGGAATACCTGCAGCAGTACCACACGGCTGTGGGGAAAAAGCGGATCCTGGAGGAGCGCCACCGCGTCCTTTCCAGCGAACTGCGGGCGCCCAGTACGGGGTCCGCGTTCAGGTTGACGCCGCCGACCAAGCCGACAAAGACGGACGGATCCGTGTCCGTTGTCTTTCGGATCTCCGAAGTGGAGGACAGGATCGAGGAGCAGCGGGAGGAAATGGCCAAGGCCGTCCTGAACGTTATGGATTTGATCGACGTATTACCCGCCAACTCCACCGAGCGCACCGTGGTGGAAATGCGGCACATAGATTGTCGGGGCTGGGATAAGATCGCGGAGGCCCTTTACATGAGCCGGTCAAACGTGTTCAACTACTACAACGCCGCCCTGGATAAAATCCTGGAGAACAAGCGAAACCGGAAACTGCTGGAGGAATACATGGCCCGGAAGCAGCAGCGGGCAGGGCTGCACGGGCGGAATAATCGCCCCTGAAAAGTTTGGACGCTTTTGGACTATTGACCGTGCTATACTGATAGCATGGAAAGCAGCGCAGGGGTGAAGCCCTGAAACGAATACCGAGAACCACCAGCCGAAAGGCCGGTGGTTCTTTGCTTTCCACACCATGGCCGGGGAGTGTACCGCGGGGGCTTTCCTCCTTTCACCCTGCGCCGCTGCGGCGTGTGCATACGCGGCGGCCCGGCCTAACCCTCCCGCCCTGGGTGCCTTTGCCGAGGGACACCCAGGGCACCCGTTAAGGACCCCGCACCCCCCTGTGTAGGTACTCCCCAGCAGGAAAAGCCGTGCGGGGCAAGGAAAGCCCGACGTTTTACCCTGTGAAAACAGAAAAAAATCCGGCGGTTACGTTACGGTTTTTTGAAATGACGGGAAAGTTATACCCCCCTACGGGGGTATAAGCCGAAAAAGGAGCGGCGAAAAAAACGAAATCGACCAAAACCGGAAAAGCGAAACCGGCGGGGCACCCTGCCAGAGCAAAAAGGAGGTGGCGCCGGTGGCGGAAAAGAAGCAGACCGGCGGCACCGGAAAGCGGGCAAAGAGCGAAAAGCCGGCGGTGCTGTCCGGCACGGTGCCGGAGTGGTCCAGCACCACGGTGATCTCCCAGCTGCTGGGGAAAACGGTCCGCCGTGTGCAACAGCTGACCCAGGAGGGCGTCCTGGAAACAGAGATCCCGCCCGGCGGCGGTGCCCGCAAATATAGAACCTGCGCCACGGTCCAGCGTTATGTGGCATACGTCGAGGCGAAAGCCCAGGAAACCGGCGAAAACAGCCGGGCGGCGGAGTTGACGCTGAAAAAGCTGGAGGCGGAGGTTGAACTGAAAGAAAGCCAAGGCCAGCTGCACCGCCTGAAAACGGCGATTGCAGAGGGGCGTTACCTGGCGGCGGATCACGCCACCGAGGAACTAACCGAGTTCATGGCCAGCTTTAAGAAATTCGCCATGAATATTCCCCCGCGCATGGCTGGAACCATGTCCGGCTATGCTGACACAGTGGCGATCCGTGCCATGGAAAAGGCCATGCGGAAAG
>CATXYA010000367.1 GCA_958403605.1 uncultured Oscillospiraceae bacterium | reverse complement strand
GATTGTACCATAAAATGGCCGGAATGTCGCGTGGTTGATACAATCCTGCGCCACGGTAAACGTCTCTTTTGCAGACAGCTGTTCCGCCAACGCCGCCGCGTCCCCGCCGGGGCGCAGGTCGATCAGCAGGTCGAGCCCCATCCGGTTATGAAACTCCAATTCCTCTTGGACCGCCCGAACGGCAGTCTCCGGGCCGCGGTACAGCACCGCAGCTTTGTCCCGCTGCAGTAAAAGCACCGGCGCGTTTTCCGCGCTGCCGCAGGGGATGGCCGTCACCGCATTGCCCTGTACCGCGCCGTACAGGGCTACGGCGCACAGCAAAAACGCCGTACATCCCGCCAGGGCGCGGCGCGGCGGTATCCCCCATTTCCAGGCAGCCAACAACAACCCGTACAGCAGCAGGCAAACGCCAAAGGCATATTCCCCCGTGATGTGTACCAAGGCGCCGGGCACTGCGGCGGCCAGCTGCGCCACCGCGGTGATCCACCGCAGGCACAGCCCGCACAGCAGCCCGGCGGGCCCGGCTAACACCGAGAGGAACGGCACCGAAGCCGCTGCCGCGGTGCAAAAGCCGAAGCAGATGGCCAGCGGCAGCACGGGCACCACCAGCAGGTTGCAAAGGAGCGTGAGCAGCGAGATGCCGCTGCGCAGCAAAATCAGCACCGGCAGCGTCCCCAGGGTCGCTCCAGCGGAGACCGCCGCTGCCTGCAGAAGCTTCAGGCTCCAGCGTTTCCAGCGGGACAGCGTTTCGCGTTCCGCCGTCCCCCACTTTTCCCGCCACAGCGCGTGGGCGCACAGCACGCCCAGCGTGGCGCTGAAGGAAAGTAAAAGCCCGGCGTCCAAGGCTGCAAAAGGGTTGCCCAAGAGCAGCAGCAGCGCCGTCCCCAGCGAGGTGGGCGCATCGCTTTTCCTGCGCGCCAGCATTGCGCCGTAGACCAGCAGCATCACCGCCCCGGCGCGGATCACCGAGGGTGTCGCCCCCACCAACAGCATAAAGGCCACCGTGGCGACACATGCCCCCAAGGTGGCGGCGCGCCGCCGCTTCAGCAGCCTGCGCAGCGCCGCATACACAAGCCCGCTGACCGCCGACAGGTGGAGGCCGGAGACCACCAACACATGGGAAAGGCCCGCGCGGCGGAAAGCGTCTTTCAGCTCCGTCTGCAGCCCGTCACGGCTGCCCACCGTCATGGCCGCAGCCAGGGAGCCCAGCGGCTCGCCCAGCTGGCGGCGCAGCGCCTTCGCCAGCCGCCCCTGCAGCCGCAGCAGGCCGGGGAGCAGCCCGGGCGACGGGCCCAAAAGCTCCATGTCCCGCCCCGCCAGCGCCTCGGCGCCCAGGTAGACACCATCCGTGTAATGGGAGAGGCGGTAGGCGTCCCGGTCCAGCGGTTCAAAACTCATAGGGGCGCAAAACCGCTCCCCCGGCTCCAGCAAAGGCATTTGCTCCACGCTGATGGAAAACGGCGCCGCCAGCCGTTCCCCGTTGACGGTCTCCACCCGCACCGTGGCGTAAACGAGGCCGCTGGCATAACCGGGCCGCGTTTCCAGCACAGTGGCTTCCACCGTGGCCGCCGTCCCGGCGCGCTCCTGAATGGGGCGCACCCGCAGTTCCAGGTAGGCGGTCCGCCACACCAGGCAGACCGCGGCCACGCACAGGATGAGCAGCGCCCCGTCCCGCCGGACAGACGGCGGTCTTTGTCTCCATAACCGCAGCGCCGCCAAACAAAGAACTGCCGCCAGCGGCAAAAACACCGCAGGCGGCAGAAAGGCGGCGGCGATCTGGACCGCCAGCGCGGTGAACCCCGCCAGCGCCAAAACCCGGCGCAGCATTATTTGAAGAACAAGGGCAGCGGCTCCAGATAAAGGATATCGGTGCGGTCCTTGGCGTCGCCCTCCGCCAGTACGGCGGCGCGGCCCACCACAGTGCCTTTGCTGTGGCTCACCAAGGCTTCCAGCGCGTGCAGGCTGCCTCCGGTGCTGATGACGTCGTCCACGATGAGCACCCGCTTGCCGTCCATGGCATCCAGGTCTTTTTCATCGATGACCAGGCGCTGCACCGCCGCGGTGGTGATGGACTTATCCTCCACCGTGATGGGGTTCGACATATACAGCTTCGCGCCCTTGCGCGCCAGCAGGTAGGGCTTGCCGCTCTGGCGGCTCATCTCATACGCCAGCGGGATGCCCTTCGATTCCGCTGTGATGAGCACGTCAAATTCCGGCGCGCGCTCCAGCAGCGCCTTGGCGCAGGCGATGGTGAGTTCCACGTCGCCGAACATGATAAAAGCGGCGATGTCCATTTTTTCGTTCACCGGGCACAGGGGCAGCTGCCGCGTGACCCCGGCGACCGTCAATTCATAAGTTTCAGCCATCCTTCTGTCTCCTCCTTTTTGATGCGCGCGGCCCGCTCAGCCCGGAGGCCAGGCGAGGCTGCGCTTTGCGAGCACGTGAAAATGCAGATGCGGCACGCTTTGGCCACCGTCTTTGCCGCAGTTTGTCACCACGCGGTAGCCGTTTTCCAGCCCCAGCTCCTGCGCCAGACGGGCGATGACAGTGAACGCATGGGCCACCACGCCGCTGTTTTCCGCCGGGATGTCGGCGGGCGAGGCGATGTGCTGTTTCGGGATGACGAGGAAATGTACCGGCGCCTGCGGATCGATATCATAAAACGCCAGCACCTGCTCGTCTTCATACAGCTTTTTGGACGGGATCTCCCCCGCCGCGATCTTACAGAACAGGCAATCCATGAGACCGCCTCCCTTTCGCTTTATTGTTTGCGCCGGCCTCAGCCCAGCGCCTTCGTCACAATGGCTTCCACCGCGGACAGGGCGTCGTCGATCTTAGATGCGTCCTTGATGCCCGCCATGGCAAAATCCGGCTTGCCGCCGCCGTTGCCGCCGGCCACCGCCGCGATCTCCTTCACCAGCTTGCCCGCCATCAGGCCGCGGGCTTGGGCTTCCTTGCCCACCGCCACGGCCAGCGTCGTCTTGCCCTCGTTTTCACCGATGATGGCCGTCACCGAGCAGGGCGCTTTGTCGCGGGTCTTGTCGCACAGCTCCC
>CATXYA010000366.1 GCA_958403605.1 uncultured Oscillospiraceae bacterium | reverse complement strand
TCCTTGGCCCACGGCCATGAAGATCGATTATTTTTTATTGCGGAGCAATAAAAAAGCTTTCACCGATTTCCCTTCTCCGGCATTTTGTGGGAAGGGGTTCCTACTTAAAAAAACACTTTATCATGGGAGACGATCATCGTGCAGCAGCAACACCGAAAAGGCGGCGCCCACGCGAGAAATTCCGGCTACAGCACCGTTCTCCAGCGCGTGGTGATCGCGGTGGTGATAGTCGCTATCGCGGGCGGCGTCGGCGTTTTCGGCTACACCCAGGGCTGGTTTGACGGCAAAACGGCCCCCGCCCCCCAACCCAATATCGATTCCGGCGCCCAGCCCTACAGCGGCGCGGTGGGCAACGCCCCCAAGGCGAACCCCCAGGCCGAGAGCATCGCCATCCCCGGCTACCCGAAGATCTACGCCGTGGCGGGCGAGACGAAAATGGACGTGGTTCTGGGCAACCCGGAGGGCAATCCCTGCTTTTTCGTGTATGAGCTGGTGCTGGAGGACGGCGACGAGGTGCTGTACACCTCCGGGCAGATCCCGCCGGGCGAGGCGGTGCCCAGCATCACCCTCAGCCGGGCGCTGAAAGCGGGCGAATATCCCGCGGTGCTGAAAATTTCCACCTACCACGTAGAGACGCAGGCGGCCATGAACGGCGCCAACGTCAAGACCACCCTGGTGGTGCAGTGATTTTGAATTCTCTTGGTTTGGAGGTGTGCGGTTTGAAAAAAAAGCTGTGTTCCCTGCTGCTGGCGGCGGCGCTGGTTTTCAGCGGCAGCGCCTGGGCCTTTGCGGACGACCTCACCCCGGACAATACCGCGGGCGGCACCACCATCACCTTTGACGCCACGCTGAATTACGTGGTGCATATCCCCGCCTCCATGGCGTATGACCGCCGCAACGGCAACACCCTGAGCTTTTCCGCCGAGGTCGGTTACCTGCCCAGCGGGCAAAGCGTGGTGGTGCGCATCGGCAACGTGCCGGATGGCGCGCTGATGATGAACAGCGGCAGCGATTCGTTTTTTATTCCCGTCACCCTGGGCGGCGCCCCCTGTGCGGAGGGCGCGGTGGTGGCCCGCTTCGACGCCAATGGCGCGGCGGACAACTCCATGGGCGCCCTGCGGCTGGAGCCGGGCGCGGACGCCCCCACCGTGGGCCAATACACCGGCATGCCCACCTTCTCGGTCTCCGTGGAGTAAGCGTTGTATTCTACAACCGTGCGAGGAACGCGGCTGTTCAATAAATATGAAAAAATATTTTTGGAGGTCTATTCATGAAGAAGAAAATTTTTGCCATCGCAATGGCGGTCGCGATGATGGCCAGTCTCAGTTCCATGGCGTTTGCGGTAGAGGTTGATCAAGATAATAATACGGGTACAAAGGCTGTAACCGTATCCCTTACTGAAACTTCAACTTATACTGTAACTATTCCGGCTGATGTCACCTATAGTAAGACCACGCCTGAGACCAATAAACTTGTTTTCTCTGCCAATAATGTTCTTTTAGAGAAGGGCAAACAACTTAAGGTAACGGCTGACTCCGCTATTGATAATACTGGTAAACTCTCTTTGGCCCTAAGCGGTGGCGATGCTGCTGATAAAATTACTCTTGACGTTAAAAAGGGCGATGTTGCCATTACTGATAGTATTATAGCTACGTTTATTAGTGGTGCTACGGCATCAGATGATGTTACAGTTACTTTGTCAAGTCCTTCTGCGGCCCCGTATGCTGGCACCTACACAGGCACGATTAATTTTACTATTTCTGTCGAACCCACTACCACCTAATCTCCACTAACCCTGCCCCGGGACACGCCTTGTGCGTGCTCCGGGGCTTTTTTGCGTCATGGGGGCCGGGCGCGGCGCATATCCTGAAACTGGCGAATTTGTTAGGGAGCGTGACAATGCATGAAAATTCAGATCGGCATTTTGGGATACGGCAACCTGGGGCGCGGGGTGCATCTGGCGGCGGCGCAAAACCCGGACATGGCGGTGACCGCCATCTTCACCCGGCGGGACCCGGCGCAGCTGGCGCCCGCCGTGCCCGGCGCGGCGGTGCTGCCGCAGAAAGAGCTGCTGTCCATGCTGGGCAAGCTGGACGTGCTGGTGCTGTGCGGCTCCAGCGCCAAGGACCTGGCGGAGGACACGGCGCGCTGCGCGCGCATGTTCCACTTTGTGGACAGCTTCGACATCCACGCCCACGCGCCGGAGCATTTCGTCGCCGTGGACAGGGCGGCGCGGGAATCCGGACACGTGGGCGTCGTCAGCGCCGGGTGGGACCCCGGCCTGTTTTCCATTGCGCGCATCTACGCCCAGGCGTTTTTACCCCAGGGCAGCAGCTACACCTTTTGGGGCCGCGGGGTCAGTCAGGGCCATTCGGCGGCGCTGCGGCAGATCCCCGGCGTGGTGGACGCCTGCCAGTTCACCGTGCCGAAGGCGGAGGCCGTGCGCGCGGCCGAGGGCGGCGCGGCATCCCTGACAGCCACGCAGATGCACCGGCGGGAGTGCTACGTGGCCGCGGCGCCGGGGGCCGACCACGCGGCCATCACCGCGGCCATCCGCACCATGGCGGATTATTTTGAGGGCTACGAGACGGCGGTGTACTTCGTCTCCCCCGCCGAGGTGGCGCGGCGGCGGCAAAGCCTGGCCCACGCGGGGCGTATGCTGCGCTCCGGCTGTACGGGGGCCGCGGCGGACGGCCACAGCCAGCTGTTTGAGCTGCGGCTGACATTGGGCTCGAACCCCGAATTTACGGGCTGCATTTTGGCGGCCACGGCCCGGGCGGTGTACCGCCTTTCCCAGGCCGGGGCGCGGGGCTGCCGCACCATGGCCGACCTGGCCCCGGCGCTGTACAGCCCCCTGGCGTCGGGAGAGCTGCGGGCGACACTGCTGTAAGGCGGGACACGGGCGGGAGGCCAATGGCCGCCCCTACGTTGGAAGGGCAGGCTTGCGGACGCTCCCACTTTTTTGTAGAGGCGGCCATTGGCCGCCTTCGCAGCGAGAGGAGACGTTCGTGGGCGCCCCCTCATCCGTCAGCCGCTTTGCGGCTGCCACCTTCCCCCACCGG
>CATXYA010000365.1 GCA_958403605.1 uncultured Oscillospiraceae bacterium | reverse complement strand
CCGCCCAGATCGAACACGTGGCCGTCTTCCACCGGCCGGCGGTTTACGGGGCCGTTGGGCTGCACCAGAGCCAGGATCTCCTCCACATTCGCCTCGGGGTTGCGCACGGTGCCGCGGCTTTTGGCATACCAGCGGCGCGCCTCTTCCCCGCCCTTTTCATACATCTCTTTGGAGGCGGAAATATCCACGGGGTTCATATAAATGGCATCGAAGAGGGCGGCCCCGCCGTCGTGGTCAAAGTGGCCATGGGTGGCCACCACCGTCAGGGGTTTGTCCGTCAGCTGGCGCACCGTCTCGGCGGCGTTGCCGATGCCCGTGCCGCAGTCGATGAGCAGGGCGCTGTCATCGCCCTCCAATAAATACATATTCACCAGCTTGTACTCGCGGATCAGCCACGTTCGCGGCACGATCTCGATGACAGGTTTTTTCAGCATGCCAAAACGACCTCCTACATTCAATTTGGCACCAGCATACCGCACCGACGGCAGCACGCGTGAGGAAGGATTTCCGAAGGGATGTGGAAAAAACAACGAACCTGCCGGGCGCGGCTCGAAGGACAGGCCCATGAGCGCCCCCTCATCCGGCGCTACGCGCCACCTTCCCCCACCGGGGGAAGGCAACGCGGGCGGCAAGCCGCCCTGCTACTACTTCCTATAATCTTTACGCAAGTGTAAAGTTTTGTTGTTTTTCCGCGAAAGCAAGGAAAAACAAAAGCCTTCCCCCGGTGGGGGAAGGTGCCCCGTCAGGGGCGGATGAGGGGGCGCGCTGCTGCCCGCCCTCTCCGCCGAAGCAAAAAAGGGCCGCCGCAAAACGATTGTTTTGCGGCGGCCCTTGCCGTTCTTTCTCTTATTCTTTTGCATCGTCCGCCGCAGGAACCTGCGGCTCCTGCCGGGGGGCGCTGGCGTTTTCCACCGCGCGCTCGGCGGCGGCTTTGGGCGCGTCCTCCGCGTCCAGAGGCGGCAGCGTGCCGCCTTCCATCAGCGTGCGGAATTCCTCGCCCGAGATCTTCTCCCGCTCGATCAGCGCCTTCGCCACCACGTGCAGCTGGTCGACGTGCTGCTGCAGCATGGCGCGGGCCGTCTCGTACGCCTCGTCCAGCATCTCGCGAATCTCGGCGTCGATCTCGGCGGCCACTTCCTCGGAATAGCCGCGCCCGGCGTTGAGGTCGCGTCCCAGGAAGGTCTCGCCGGGCTCACTGCCGTACACCACGGGGCCCAGCCGCTCAGAGAAGCCGTAGCGCATCACCATTGACTTCGCGGTGGAGGTCGCGCGTTCCAGATCGTTGGAAGCGCCGGTGGAAATGTCGTCCAGTACCAACTTTTCCGCCACACGGCCGCCCAGCAGCGTCACGATCTCCTCCGACATCTGGCGCTTGGTGACGTACTCCTTATCCTCCTCCGGCAGGCTCATGGTATAGCCGCCCGCCATGCCGCGGGGGATGATGGAGATCTCGTGCACGGGGTCGGCCGTCTCGGAGTAATAATGCGTGATGGCATGGCCCGCCTCGTGATAGGCCGTCAGGCGCTTCGATTTCTCCGTGACCACACGGCTCTTTTTCTCCGGGCCGGCGATCACCTTGATGCTGGCCTCTTCGATGTCTTTCTCCGTGATGGCCTTGCGCCCGCGCTTGGCGGCCAGCAGCGCCGCCTCGTTGACCAGGTTTTCCAGATCGGCACCCGTGAAGCCCGCCGTGGATTTGGCGATGATCTTCAGCACCACGTCCGGCGCCAGGGGCTTGTTGCGCGTGTGGACCTTCAAGATCTCCTCGCGGCCCTTCACGTCGGGCAGGCCCACATACACCTGCCGGTCGAACCGGCCGGGGCGCAGCAGGGCTTTGTCCAGGATATCGGCGCGGTTGGTGGCCGCAATGACGATGACGCCCTCATTGGCGCCAAAGCCGTCCATTTCCACCAGCAACTGGTTCAAGGTCTGCTCGCGCTCGTCATGGCCGCCGCCCAAACCAGTGCCGCGCTGGCGGCCCACGGCGTCGATCTCATCGATAAAGATGATGCAGGGCGCGGTCTTTTTCGCTTTGTCGAACAGGTCGCGCACGCGGGAGGCGCCCACGCCCACGTACATCTCCACAAAATCGGAGCCGGAGATGGAGTAGAAGGGCACGCCCGCCTCGCCCGCGCAGGCACGGGCCAGCAGCGTTTTGCCGGTGCCCGGAGGGCCCACCAGTAGCACGCCGTGGGGGATGCGCGCGCCCAGGGTGTTGAACTTCTGCTGGTTTTTCAAAAATTCCACGATCTCTTCCAGCTCGGCCTTTTCCTCGTCGGCGCCCGCCACGTCTTTGAACGTGGCCTTGCGCCCCTGGTCGGCCTGGTCCTTCACCTTGGCACGGCCCACGTTCATGGCCTTGCCCCCGCCGGACTGCATATACATGAAATAGTAGAACGCGCCCAGCACGATGATGCTCAGCAGCAGGAAGGGCAGCATCGTCACCCAAACGGGCGTCTCGGTGTTGGGCAGCATGTCGAACTGCCATTCCTCGCCGGGATGCTTCTCCTCATAGATGGCCTTGTACTCCTCCAGCTTGTCGGCAAACATCAGCGTGGTGGGCATATTGTACAGGATGTGCACACTGCCGCCGCCGGCGGACTGGGTGTCCCCGGACTGGGCCGCCTGCCCGAACACGCCGGTCCAGCTCTGCACCGTGGAAGAGCTGCCCGCGCTCTCGGCCAAAACGGCGCCGGCCTCGGGCGTCAGGGTCATATCCAGCGCGCCGTTTTTCAGGTTCAGGGTGAACTCCTTTACCTCGCCGCGCTCGAAATAGCCCAAAATTTCAGAATACTTGCGCGTCTCGCCGCGGTTTTGGCCCGTGGTGGTCATCACCAGAAACAGGATGATGAGCCCCAGCGCCATCAGCACGGCGAGGCCGTTGATGCCTTTACGTTTGTTCAAATCGTCGTTCCTCTCAGTTCTCCGCGCCGGGCGCGGCATTGGGTCACACGGAATAGACTTCCGGTTTCAAAATGCCGATATACGGCAGATTGCGGTATTTTTCATCGTAGTCCAGCCCGTAGCCGATGACGAACTCGTCCGGCACGGAGAAGCCGATGTA
>CATXYA010000364.1 GCA_958403605.1 uncultured Oscillospiraceae bacterium | reverse complement strand
ATTCAAGCGCGCGGTGACGGATTCCGAGGGCACGGTGCGCGCGGCGGACGATAAGCCCGGCGTCACCAACCTGATGGGCATCTACAGCGTGTGCACCGGCAAGGCCTTCGCGGACATTGAACGCGAGTTCGACGGCAGGGGCTACGGTGACTTCAAGTTGGCGGTGGCCGAAAGCGTCATCGAGACGCTGCGGCCCATTCAGGAGGAATATGCCCGCCTGCTGGGCGATAAAGCTTACCTGGACGGCATTTTGCAGCAGGGCGCGCAGCGCGCCAACGAGGCGGCGGCCCGAATTCTGGCAAAAGTCTACAAAAAAGTTGGTTTTCTTGCGTTGTAAGAGAAAAGTTGCAGCGGTAAAAAATTCTTTCACAGGAAGATATTGACAAAATTTGGGAATATTTGCTATAATTAGGGAGAAATAGGAAGAGTGTTGTCTGAAAAAAGAGAAAAAAGAGTGGTCAAGAAAGAGAGGTGCCTTTTATGAAAGCAACTGGGATCGTCCGTCCGGTGGACAATCTGGGCCGTGTGGTGCTGCCCGTAGAATTGCGCCGGATGCTGGACATTGAAAAAGATGCGGCGCTGGAAGTCTATGTGGATAACGACAGCATCGTACTAAAAAAATATCAGCCTGCCTGCATTTTCTGCGGCAGTGCCGACCAACTTCAGCAATACAACGGCAGGACCATCTGCAAAACCTGCCGTCAAGCCATCGGCGCGATGGACTGAATCTCCGCAGAGCGATGCTCTGACAAGGGAAGACGACCCATCAAAAAAACTCGGTGATCCGTTTAGGGATCACCGAGCTTTTTGAATGTGTCAACAGCAATTATTTGCGCAGTCCCTTGCCGATGCGCTCCTCGCTGTTTTTGATGAGGTTGAAGAGGCTGGTGGCGTACAGGGGGTACTCCTTGGAAAGGCTCTCCGTCGTCATGGCGAAGGCGCTGGTGTCCTTCAGCGGTGTGCCCAGGCCCGCGTCCTCGCCCGCCAGCACAGCCTTCACGTTGGCCTCGGCCACGTGCATGGCGGCGTCGGAATAGCCGGGGTAGACGTTCTTCTTCACGCTGAACAGGTTGGCCGCGTTTTTGGGGCCCGCGCCGTAGATGAGGCGGAACATCTTGTACACCGCCAGCATCAGATAGGCGCTGATCTCGCTCACCAAGCCCTTGTCCGGGCAGGCGTTCAGCTTGTCGTAAAGGATATTCAGGCTGTTGGAGATCAGCTTTTTGTTCAGCACGGGCAGCACGCTGCCGTGATACACGCCGTCCTTCGAGGAATCGGGGTTGGGGATGTCCTCCACCTTGAGGGTCAGGCCGTTGCGGTCGGCACTGCGGCCCAGCAGATAATCGCACGATACGCCGTAGTAATCGGCGACGCGCACGACAAACTCAAGGCCGCATTCGCGGATGCCTTTTTCATAATGCGACAGCAAAGCCTGCGAAACGCCCAGCTGTTCCGCGGCCTGTTTCTGCGTGACGCCTTTTTCCTTGCGCAGCAAGGTGATGATACGGCTGAAATCGGAAGACATAGAGATACCCCTTCATAATTACGTATCGTAAATTATAAACCAGCGAAAACGGTTTGTAAATATCAAAATTGGCGAAAAAGCGCCCGGAAAAGCCCCGTTTCGACACACCCGGCTAGACCGTGTGCCCACGGGGGGGAAGGCTCCACAAAATATTGTGGAATTTTGCGATGTAGAAAAAGAAGAACTTTTTTTGTGAATTTAGGAGAAAAGGAAGCAAACGATGAAAAATTACCGCTTAACTCTCATTCGGCACGGCATCACCCGGGGCAACCTGGACGGCATTTATATGGGCAGCGGCACCGACGAGCCGCTGTGCGAGGAAGGGCGTGCCAAGCTGCAGGCGCTGCAGGCGCGGTTTTCCTACCCCGTGGTGGACACGGTGTTCGCCAGCCCGTTAAAGCGCGCCGTGGAATCCGCCGAGCTGCTGTTCCCGGCGGCCAAAAACAAGGTCCTGCTGGAAGACCTGCGGGAAAACAGCTTCGGCGAGTTCGAGGGCCGCAAGATCAGCGAGCTGATGCGCGACGAGGCCTTCAAAAAATGGATGGACCCCCAGGAGCACTACACCCCCAATGGCGGCGAAAAGGCCGAGGATTTCCACAAGCGCTGCTCGGCGGTGCTCATGAGCATGCTCCAGTACATGATGCAGGCGGGCGTGGAAGAGGCGGCCTGCGTCACCCACGGCGGCGTCATCATGAGCATGCTGGCCCAGCGGGGCCTGCCCCGCTACACGCCGGAGCACTGGATGGCGGATTCCGGCTGCGGGTACCTGGTGCAGTCGAACCCGGAGCTGTGGATGCGCGACGGCATCGTGGAGATCAAGGAGATCATGCCGAAGGGCTATCTGGACGGGCAGAAATAAGACGAAATTTTGAAGGCGGTTTGAGTGATATCACCCAAACCGCCTTTTATCAAATGTTCTTAGTATTCTCATCTATGAAATTTTGATTATGTTATCAAGACCAGCGCAGTAATATAAACCGGACGCCAAATCTTCAGGAATTGTGGTGACAAAGTAACCTTCAGCAGTTGATGCAAATGGAATGTCGGTGGCGACATGTTGAGAAGCATAAATTGGTCTTGTAAGAAAAGCAATCCAGGTATCAGCATAGATCGTTTCTTTTTGAAGTGCTGTACCCTCATAATATCCAATCGTAACTGCCTGCTGTGGAGAAAAACCAGAGTATACATCTTCGCTTTCAAGAATACGATAATATCCTTGACGCTCTAATAGGGCAGAAAGTTCTGTATCTCCATCTAAATCCGCATCATTCCACTGCGCAAGTTTTTTGTATCTACTGGATAGAGATGCATCAAGCGAACAAAAATGTTGAGAATTTATAATATAAGGAATGGTGACGCCCGATTTTACGTCATAAAGAGGTTCTAATGTCAATTTCGCAGGAGTATAGTCAACTTTTACAGCAATAGTGTTTCCTCGCTCTAAAAGAAGAACATTATCTTCCAAGGAGAATACGTTAAGATCAGCCATTACAAATGCGGTGCGAACAAGAGAAGAACTATTATTATCATGATATACAAGACTTTCATTTTTTGCAATAGG
>CATXYA010000363.1 GCA_958403605.1 uncultured Oscillospiraceae bacterium | reverse complement strand
GCTCGAACTCGCTACCTCCACCTTGGCAAGGTGGCGCTCTACCAGATGAGCTAAAGCCGCAGATTGCACGCCGCTGTCTCTCAAGCGGCGTGTTTTATTCTACCCGATTTTGGCCGTTTTGTCAATCCATTTTTTGCAAAAAATCAACTTTTTTGCCGGATGCTTGCCAGCAGCTCCGCCGGGTCGATTTGATAGGTCCTGCCGCAGAAATGGCAGCCCACTTCCACCGTTTTTTCCTCTTTGGCCATCTGTGTCAGCTCGGCCTCTCCCAGGCTGATCAGCGCGCGCTCCACGCGCTGGCGCGTGCAGTCGCAGGCATAGACGGGCCGGCTTTCATCCAGCACATGGGGCGCAAAGCCATCCATGGTCAGGGCCATGATGTCCTCCAGCTGCAGGCCCTGCTCCAACATGGCGGTGACGCTCTGCATACGAGACAAATTGTCCTCCAGGCGGCTGATCTCCTCCTCCGTGGCCCCCGGCAGCAGCTGCAGCAGATAGCCGCCCGCTGTTTTCACGGTCAGGTCCCGGTCCACCAGCACGCCCAGGGCGCACACCGTAGGGATCTGCTCACTGACTGCGTAATATTGGGTGATATCCTCGGCGAGCTCGCCGCTCACCAGCGGGATCTGCCCCACATAAGGCTCTTTCAGGCCCATGTCCTTGATGACGGTCAGCATACCGTCCCGGCCCACCGCGCCGCCCACATCCAGCTTGCCGTCCGGGCGCAGGGGCAGCTCCACCACCGGGTTCTGCACATCGCCCTTCACCTGTCCGGCGCCGTTTGCCACGGCCAGCAGCAGCCCGGCAGGGCCGCCGCCCTGTACCCGCAGCGTCAGGGTATCCCGGCTGGATTTCAGCAGGCAGGACATCAGCGCCCCCGCGGTCAGCAAGCGGCCCAGCGCCGCGCTGGTGACCGCGCTGGTATGGTGGATCTGCTCCGCCTGCCGGGCAATATCCGTGGAATCCACCGCAAAAAACACCACGCCCCCGTTTTCAGAGATCGCGCGGATCAATCTTCCCATCAAATGTTCTCCTCTCGGTTGCAGTTGCGGTCCGCCGTTTTGACCGCGGTGATCAAATAGCGCTCACTGTCCGGGCGCAGCGGCGCAAAGCGTTCGCCGTCGCACACCTGCTCGATGCGCAGGCCCGCCTCTTCACAGGCCTGGCGGACCTCCTCCAAGGAATAAGCGTATTCCGTGAAACGCTCCACCTCATGCTCCGGGTCCCCCGGATATGCCATGTCCACCGTGATCTGCGTGCAGCGCCGTGCGGCGTCCCAATGGTTCTCCCAGCGGCAGATGACATCCTCGGCTTCCAACAGGTAAACGTTGTCCGCCAGCACCCGTTCCTGCTTGTAGGGCGTGTTCAAATCGAACAAAAACAAGCCGCCCGGCTCGAGGAACAGCGCGCAGCGCTTCAATGCTGCGGCAAACCGCGGGAAAGGGCCGATGTGATTGAACGTATCAAAGGTGGACACCGCCGCCTGCACGGTCCCATAGAGGTCGAGCCGCTCCAAATCCTGCTGCAGCAGCAATAAGCCCTCCACGCCCTGCTCCCAGGCTTTTTCCCGCAGTACGCTGAGCATCTCTTCCGAGAGGTCCACGCCGATCATATCATAACCGTCCCGGGCCAGGCACAGCGTCAGGTCTCCCGTGCCGCAGCCCAGGTCGGCCACGATGCCGCGGGAGATCCCGCAGGCGTCCAACTGCCCTTTGAGATACGTGTGGAGCGCCGTATAATCGGCGTCCTCGTTGAAGGCGTCGTAGATCTCGGCAAAGGCTTCATAGGCCATGGCGTTTATTCCCCTTGCTCCGCGAGGTGGTTTTCCAGCACGTTCCTCAGCGTCTCAATGCCCAGGCCCGTCTCCGCGCTGGTGAGATAAACGCCCGCGCACCCATAAGGGGCGCAGAGCGCCTGGAACTGCACGGCTGCTTCTTCCTGCTGCGCTTTTTTCAGTTTGTCCGCCTTGGTGAGCGCCACAATAAACGGAATGCCGTAATGGCGCAGATATTCCAGCATGGTGAGGTCGTCGGCGCTGGGGGCGTGACGGCTGTCCAGCAGCTGTACCAGCAAAACGCCGGAACCGGCCTGGGCAAAGTATCCGTTGATCAACTCATCCCAGCGGCGGCGCTCATCCCTGCCCACCTTGGCGTAGCCATAGCCGGGCAGGTCCACAAAATAAATATCGTCCACCTCGTAGTAATTGATGGTGGCCGTTTTGCCCGGCACCGCGCTGACGCGCGCCAGGCTTTTGCGGTTGCAGAGCTTGTTGATCAGGGATGATTTGCCCACATTGGACCGGCCGGAGAACACGATCTCCGGCCGGTCCAGGGCGGGCAGCTGGCTTTTCAGGCCGTATGCGGCCTTGAAAGCCGCCTTTGCATAATTCATCGCTTGCTTTCCTTTACTGGGTGATATGCATGGGATGCTCCGCCGTCTGCGGCGGTATGAGGGCCGCGGCGGGCGCTTCCTGTTTTTCCGGCGCGGTCTTTGTTTTGGGCGCCACCAGCGCCAGAGCCAGCACCTCTTCCAGCGTGCTCACCGGGCGGAAGGTCAGGTGTGCCTTCACCTCGTCGTCCACCTCATACAGGTCCGGCACGTTGCCCTTGGGGATCAGCACCATGCTCATCTTTTCGCGGTAGGCCGCCATGCTCTTTTCTTTCAGGCCGCCGATAGGCAGCACCTGGCCGTGCAGGGTGATCTCGCCCGTCATGGCGAGGTCACACCGCGCGGGGCGGCCGGACAGGCAGGACACCAAGGCGGTGGTCAGCGTGATGCCCGCCGAAGGGCCGTCCTTCGGGATCGCCCCTTCGGGCGCATGGATATGGATATCGGCATTCTTGAACAGGTCCACGCCGTATCCGTATTCTTTGGCGTGCGCCTTGGCGTAGGTGATGGCCAGCTTGGCGCTCTCCTTCATCACCTCGCCCAAGGAGCCCGTGAGCTCCAGCTTGCCGCTGCCGCCCTCCACCACCTGTACCTCAATGGGCAGGATCTCGCCGCCCACACCCGTCCAGGCCAGGCCATTGGCAACGCCCACGCTGTTTTCACGGCTGAGGAACGACGGTTTGACACGCTGGGGCCCCA
>CATXYA010000362.1 GCA_958403605.1 uncultured Oscillospiraceae bacterium | reverse complement strand
GTTTTTCCGCGAAAGCGAGGAAAAACAAAAGCCTTCCCCCGGTGGGGGAAGGTGGCTGATGCGCAGCATCAGACGGATGAGGGGGCGCCCACGCGCCTGCCCGTCCGCGTCCCCCCTCTTGTCATCCGCCCGCCGAACGGCTATACTGGACAAGGCTTTGTGGTTTTCCACGGGCGCAGAGGAGGAATTGTTGTGGATCAAAAGAAACTCACCGTCTGGGAGGCGGCGTGCATCATCACCGGCTACGGCGTGGGCGGCGGCGTCATGGCCATGCCCTACCTGGCGGCGAAGAACGGCCTGGCCGTCAGCCTGGCCATTTTGGCGGCGGCGCTGCTGGCCAGCTTTGTGCTGCACACCATGATCGCGGAGATGACGGTGAAAAGCGGCTCCGGCGCGCAGATCATCGGTGCGTTTTCCAAATATTTGTTCCGGGGCAAGTGGAAAAAGGGCCTCACCCTGGGCTTTTTCATCTTGATGTCGCTGGTGCTGTTCACCAATCTGGCGGCGTACATCGCCGGGGCCGCCGAGATCATCAGCGGCCTGCTGGGCATCCCCCTGCTGTGGGCGCAGCTGCTGTTTTACGTGGGCGCGGCCAGCGTGGTGCTGTTCGGCCTCAAGGCCGTGGGCGTCAGCGAAAAGCTGGCGGTGGGCGTCATTTTCGCCATGGTGGCGCTGCTGGCCGTGTTCTCGCTGTTCCACATCCGCAATCCCCTGCCCTGGAAGGCGGGCGCCCTCAACGAGGGGCTGGCCTTTTTCGGCATGGCGATGTTCGCCTTTTTGGCCTTCTTCTCCGTGCCCCAGGCGGTGCAGGGGCTGGACGGGGACATCAAAAAGGTGCGCAAGGCCATCTTCCTGGGCATGTTCAACAACTTTGTGCTCATTGTGGTCATCACGGTGTGCGCGCTGCTGTCCTCCACCGAGATCACCCCGGTGGCCATGATCGGTTGGAGCGCGGGCATCGGCAGCTGGGCGCAGCTGGTGGGCTCCCTCTTCACCATTTTGGCGATGCTGACCACCTACTGGTCCATCTCGCTGGCGCTGGCGGACATCGTGGAGGAGCAGCTGCACCTGGAGCGCCGCCTGTGCTGGCTCATCGCCACGCTGCCCTCGCTGCTGATGACGTTTGCAGGGCTGGCGGGCTTTATGGAATTCATGCGCCTGGCCGGAGGGCTGATCGCCATCCTGGTGGCGGTGATGGGCGTGCCCGCCTACCGCCGCAGCCGGCTGGAGCCGGGCGGCTCCATGCTGGGCCGCTGGGGCGGCACGGGCATGCAGATCGCCATGGTGGCCGCCTATCTGCTGATGGCGGTGGGAAATGTGGTGACGGTGTAAATGCGGACGCTGTATGAAAACGGCACGGTGCACACCCTGCGCACCGAGGCGGAACACTGCGCCGCCATGGGCGTGGAGGACGGGCGCATCGTCTTTTTGGGCGAAGAGGCCGGCGGCGGCTGGGACGCCCGGGTGGACCTGCAGGGCATGCACGTCTATCCCTCGCTGACGGACGCGCACCTGCATTTGTTGTACACGCTGGTGCTGGCGGCCGACAGCTTCATGATTTGCGAGGTCGGCCCCACCGGCGTGGAGCCGCGGGACCTGGCGGGCATCGAGCGCCGCGTGCGGGAGCACTGCCGCCAAAACCCGCGGGCGAAGATGATCGTCGCCAACGGCTACATCGCCAGCGCCCTGGCCGAAAAGCGCCTGCCCACCCGGCAGGAGCTGGACGATTGGACGGGCGGCCGCCGCTGCGTCATCTACAGCATCGACGGCCACAGCAGCGCCCTGTCCACCCCGCTGATGACGGCGCTGGGCATCGCGCCCGACGGCCACAGCGGCCAGTTTTCCGGCGCGGAGCACGAGTTCATGCAGGGCAAGGTGACGAACCTCATTGCCGCGTCGGTCACGCCCGGCATGCTGGCGCGGGGCATCGCCAATTTTTCCAACCTGTGCGCCCACTACGGCATTGGGCGCGTGTGCGCCCTGGACGGCAACCAGGACGCGGAACAGGACCCCACCACCGCCCTGCTGGCCTTTTTGGCCGCGCGGCTGGACGTGGACGTGCGCTTTTTTCCCCAGTACACGGACCTTGCGCGCGCACGGCCCTACTTCAAAAAGCAGGCCGCGCCCCGCATGGGCGGCTGCGGCGCCTGGGAGCTGGACGGGGCCGTGGGCTCGCACTCGGCGGCTTTTTCCCTGCCCTACCGGGATAACGGCGCGCTGGGAAGCTGCTATTACGACACGGACACCGTGCGCCGCCGCGTGCGGCAGGCGCTGGACGCGGGTGTGCAGCTGACCTGCCACGCCATCGGCGAGGACGCCATCCGCCAGATCGTGGACATTTATGAGGAATTGCTGCCCGGGACGCCGCGCCGGGAGCACGCACCCATGATGCGGGTGGACCACTTTGAGTTCCCGCGGCGGGAGGCGGTGGAGCAGGTGAAGCGCCTGCCCCTGGCTCTGACGGTGCAGCCCGGTTTCTCCTGGCTGGACAAGCGCTATCTGCACAGCTACGAGCAGTATCTGCCGCCGGAGAAGATCGCCCAGCAGCTGCCGCTGCGGGAGCTGGTGGAGGCCGGGGTGTGCGTGTGCGGCTCCAGCGATTCGCCGGTGCAGTCCATCGACCCCTTCGCCCAGATGCTGGGCATGACGCAGTTTTATCTGCCGGAGCAATCGCTGACGCCCTACCAGGCGCTGTGTACCTATACGGTGAACCCGGCGCGCATGCTGGGCGAGGAGGCCGATTGGGGCACCCTGGAGGTGGGCAAGCGCGCCGATTTCATGGTGCTGGCGCGGGACTTATTGCAGGCAAAGCCCGGCGAGGCGGGCGCCTTCCACGCCGAGTACGTGGTGCACGGCGGCAAGCGCCGCCAGCCGCTGCGGGGCACCCTGGGCGAGCTGGCGGCACTTTGCCTGCGGCGGCCGGGGAAACTGTGAAGGGGTGGGCGCGGCACCACCGGGGAGGGTAAGGTCGGCGGCGTTCCGCCGCCTGCGGATTCCGAAAGGGCAGGCCTGCGGGCGCCCCCTCATCCGGCGCTACGCGCCACCTTCCCCCACCGGGGGAAGGCGATTGTTTTTCCTTGCTTTCGCGGAAAAACAACGTA
>CATXYA010000361.1 GCA_958403605.1 uncultured Oscillospiraceae bacterium | reverse complement strand
GCGGACGTGCATGTCCGGCGGGCACGGCAGCCGCCGGGCCGCCTTTTCCCACGCCCTCTTTTGGTGCAAAAAAAGCGGGCCGTAAAGGCCCGCCTGTTCGCTTACTTGCCGCGTGTCCGCTATTCTTATTTGAACTTGCGCTTGCGGGCAGCTTCGGACTTCTTCTTGCGCCTGACAGAAGGCTTTTCGTAAGCCTCGCGTTTACGCACTTCAGCAAGCACACCGGAGCGTGCGCAGGAACGTTTGAAACGACGCAGCGCGCTGTCCATCGATTCATTGTCTTTCACTCTGATTTCCGACATCTTTGTCCCTCCCTTAAACCTGAGGTAGGCGCCGGCCCCCCTCTATGCGGGAAACTGACTATATTTGATTATACAATGCAGACGGCTCGTCTGTCAACAGATAATTGTGAACATCTTTCCTACCTTACAGCAATATTTACAAGTTTGCCCGGCACGTAGATCTCCTTGCAGATGGTTTTGCCCTCCAGCGCTTTCGCAACATTGGGCTCCGCCTTTGCGGCGGCAATGGCGTCCTCTTTGGCCGCGCCCGTGGCCACCGTCAGCTTGGCGCGCAGCTTGCCGTTCACCTGCACGGCGATCTCCACCGTGTCCTCCACGCATTTCGCCTCGTCGAATTCCGGCCACTTCGCGTGGGCAAGCTGCCCCTCGTAGCCGCACTGCTGCCAAAGCTCCTCGGTGATGTGCGGGGCAAACGGGTTCAGCAGGATCAGCAGCGTTTTGAACTCGCCGCGGGTAATGGATTTTTTGTCATAGATCTCGTTGAGCAGGCTCATCATGGCGGCGATGGCGGTGTTCATTTTGAGCACCTCGATATCCTCCGTCACCTTCTTGATGGTGCGGTGCATCGCGCCTTCCAATTCCGCCGAATAGCCGTCGCCGTCCACAAGAATATCCGCCAAGCTCCACACGCGCTCCAAAAAGCGGCGGCAGCCCTTGATGGACGCGGTGTTCCACGGCGCGCTCTTTTCAAAATCGCCGATGAACATCTCATACAGGCGCATGGTGTCCGCGCCGTAGTCCCGCACGATATCGTCCGGGTTCACCACGTTGCCGCGGCTCTTGGACATCTTCTCGCCGTTTTCGCCCAGGATCATGCCGTGGCTGGTGCGCTTCTGGTACGGCTCCCTGGTGGGCACCACGCCGATGTCGTACAGGAACTTGTGCCAGAAACGGCTGTACAGCAGGTGCAGCGTGGTGTGCTCCATGCCGCCGTTGTACCAGTCCACAGGGCTCCAGTATTCCAGCGCCTCCCTGCTGGCCAGCGCGTCGTTGTTGTGCGGGTCCATATAGCGCAGGAAGTACCAGGACGAGCCCGCCCACTGGGGCATGGTGTCCGTCTCCCGTTTGGCGGGGCCGCCACAGCACGGGCAGGTGGTGTTCACCCATTCGGTATGGCGTGCCAGCGGGCTTTCGCCGTCGCCGGTGGGCTCAAAATCCTTGATCTCCGGCAGCACCAGCGGCAGCTCGCTCTCAGGCAGAGGCACCCAGCCGCATTTTTCGCAATTCACCATAGGGATCGGCTCGCCCCAATAGCGCTGGCGGCTGAACACCCAATCCCGCAGCTTGAAGTTTGTCTTGGGCGTGCCCAGGCCCTTTTCGGCCAGCCATTCGGTGATGGCCTTTTTCGCCTCGTCCACGCTCATGCCGTCCAAAAAGCCGCTGTTCACCATCACGCCCGTGGCACAATCGGTGAAAGCCTCCTTCGTCACATCGCCGCCCTTGACGACCTCGACGATGGGCAGATCGAATTTTTTCGCGAAATCATAGTCGCGCTCGTCGTGGGCGGGCACGGCCATGATGGCGCCCGTGCCGTAGCTGATGAGCACATAGTCGGAGATGAAGATGGGGATCTCTTTGCCGTTCACGGGGTTCACGGCGCGCACGCCCTCCAGCCTTACGCCTGTTTTGTCCTTTGCAAGCTCGGTGCGCTCGAAGTCGCTCTTCTTCGCAGCGGCCTCCTGGTATTCCCGCACGGCGTCCAGGTTGGTGATCTTGTCCGCCCATTTTTCAATGCAGGGATGCTCGGGCGAGATGACCATATAAGTCGCGCCAAACAGCGTGTCCGGGCGGGTGGTGTAGATGAGCAGCTCGTCGCCCGCCGTGGTGGAGAACTTTACCTCCGCGCCGTGGCTGCGGCCGATCCAGTTCTTCTGCTGCGTCACCACGCGGTCGATGAAGTCCAGGTCCTCCAGATCATCGATGAGCCGGTCCGCGTAAGCGGTGATCTTCAGCATCCACTGGCTTTTGACGCGGTGCACCACCTCGCCGCCGCAGCGTTCGCACACACCGCCCACAACTTCCTCGTTGGCCAGCACCACCTTGCAGGAGGTGCACCAGTTGACGCTCATCTCTTTTTTGTAGGCAAGGCCCTTTTTATACAGCTGCAGAAAGATCCACTGGGTCCATTTGTAATAGCTGGGGTCCGTGGTGTTGATCTCCCGCGTCCAGTCGAAGGAAAGGCCCAGGCTCTTGAGCTGGCTTTTGAAGCGCGCCACGTTGTTTGCCGTCACCACCTCGGGGTGGATGTGGTTTTTCATGGCGTAGTTTTCCGTGGGCAGGCCGAAGGCGTCCCAGCCCATGGGATACAGCACGTTATAGCCGCACAGGCGCTTCTTGCGCGCCACGATGTCCAGCGCGGTGTAGCTGCGCGGATGGCCCACGTGCAGGCCCTGGCCGGAGGGGTACGGGAACTCCACCAGCGCATAGTACTTGGGCAGCGAAAAATCCTGCTTGGCCGCAAAGGTATTCTCCGCATCCCAAATGTCCTGCCACTTTTTCTCGATCGCTTTGTAATCGTACTTCATTTTATATGTCACATCCAAAAAAGATTTGCAGATTCCGGGCGGCGCGCCGCCTTATTCCTCGATGAAATCCATGGGCACGTCTTCGCCGTCGGCCCACAAATGGTCCAGATCGTAATAGTCCCGCGCGTCGGGGCTGAACACATGGACGATGACGTTGGCATAATCCAGGATAAACCAGTTCTGGGTGTTGAAGCCCTCTGTACGGATGGGCGCGACACCCTTTTCCTTGAACTGGAACTCCACCTCCTCGGCCAGGCTTTTCACATGGGTGGAGGACGTGCCGC
>CATXYA010000360.1 GCA_958403605.1 uncultured Oscillospiraceae bacterium | reverse complement strand
CTGGGCGGTTTCGTGCTCAAGGGCCTGGCCGCCGCCATCCTGCTGGGCGCCGCGGCCTTCGTGCTCAGCATCCTGGGCACTGTAGCTGCCGCCGCGGTGACGGTGCTGCTGAAAAAGGGCAGCTTCTCCGGCATGTGGCGCGGCATTGCCGCCTTCTGGGTGTTCGCGTTCAGCCACACGGTGCTGACGCTGCTCAGCTTCGTACGCAAAGAGACCAAATGGCTGCCCATCGCCCACACCAGCTCCAAGACCGTCGCGGAGCTGGAATCCCGCTGAACCATCCTTCCGCCCTGCCGCAGACCGGCAGGGCGGTTTGTTTTTTTGGAGGAACTGTGTTACACTGAGTACAATTTTTCGAGCTTGAGGAGCTGATTGCGATGGAATTGCCCGCAGAACACATCATTTCCCTGGCGCCCGTTTTTGCCGGGGAGGCGCCCGCCGGAGCCCTCACCGCGGCGGTGGAATACCGCACAGCTCACGGCTGCGGTTATTTTCCCGTGACCGCCGTGCTGGCGGACGATGCGCTGCAGGCGCCGGAGCTGGCGGCCCTGCCCGCCCCGTACACGCTCAAATTTTTCCAGCTGGAGACGGGCGCCTGGCAGGCGGTATTCACCGCGACGGGCGCCCCGGCGCATGTGGTGTGGGACGTGGCGGGCGAAGCCATCCTGCAGGCGCTGCGGCAGGGCGGTTTTTCCGCGGAGCTGCTGTCCCTCATCGACAACACCGTGTGGCAGCCTGCCGCCAGCGAGGACGCCCCGCCCTGGGCGGAGTGAGCACGATTTTGCAAGACTAAAACGGCGCCTTCTTTTCAGAAGGCGCCGTTTTTCTTGTGGAAAGATTTGCCGCGTTTCGTCTTTATGCGATCTCCAGCCACTGCGCGTTGTACGCTTCCACGGCTTCCCGCAGCAGATAGCGGTACCACTCCAGCTCGTCGGGGTCCAGACGCTGGGCCTTGCAAATTTCCTCAGGCGTGTAATCGTCGGCCAGCATCCACGCCACCGCGCACAGCCGTTGGTCCGTCTCTTGGATCTCACGCATCAGATCGTGAAAATCTACCGAGTTTTCAAATTGATAAGTGGGGTGGAACAGCTCGGCAAAAGTGAACGCCGGCGTTTCCGGGTCTACCGGGGCCTCCAAGGAAAGGCGCTCCTGCCGTTTGATGCGGTTGGCCTCGCGGCGGGTCTCTTTGAGCGCCCGGGCCACATAGACCTGCATGTACGAATGAAAATCGCACAGGCGCTTGTCCCATGTCCGGATGGCCAGCACCATGTTTTCACAGGCGACTGCCCGCCGTTTTTCCGCCTCCACGCCCTTGGCATAGCGGCGGCACAGCTGCTCCAATTCCCGCTCATAGGCGCGGACGACGTCCATCTCGTCCATGTCTCAGCCCTCTTTCGGCAGCATGGCGGCCAGATCCGTCTTCCGCGGCCGCCCCATGCGCTTGGCCGTCACCGCCGGGGGCGGCGCCGGGAAACGGTGGTCCGCCGCATACTCGCCCACCAACCGTCCGTTCGGCGCTTTCGCCAGCACAAAATAGGCGGGCACTGGCACGCCGCTCTCTTCAAGCGCCGTTTTCAGGTTGGGGATGAGGATGGTCCCGCTTTTGGGCAGCTGCGTGGCCGTCTCTTCTTCCTCTTTTAAAAACTCCAAGCAGAGCCACCGTTTTTCCGGCCAGAAGGATACCCGGACAAATGGTTTCTCCCCTTTCTCCTGCGCATACAGCACCGCTTTGCCGTTCAGCCGCAGGGAGCCATCCGCCAAAACGCTGGCGGCCAAGGCGGTGGTGCGTTTCGGGCTGGGGGCGATCACGCGGAACTTGCTGAAATCGAGGTCGTGGAATTCCATAAGATCAGCTTCCTTTCTGTGGACCAGTGAAAAACTATTCGAATAGTTTCATTATAGAAAGTCCGCCTTGAAAAATCCATTCGCAGAAAAACCACTTTTTCGCCTTAAAATTCGTGGAAGCTGTACAGGGACCGTTCCCTTTCAAATTTCCGTCATGGGCGTTCGCGGCTTGTTCAAGCTTTGATAAGCCGTATCGGTGAAGGGCAGCGTCACCCGCTCCCCTTTTGCCGACGAGAGATAAACGCCCTTGACGATCTCCAGCGTTTTGCGGGCGTCCGGGCCGTCCACGGGTACGGGGCCGGTCGTCTGCACGGCGCGGTAGAATGCGCGCAGCTGCGCCTCATGGCTGGTGCCCCAATAGCTGGGGCCGACGCTGGCCGTGCCGTAGGTGTGGCGGATCTCGGTGTAGCTGCCGTCCAACTCGTAAAAGGCCAAGTCCTGCACCAGGCCGCAGCGCCCCTTTTCCCCTTGAAGCTCAATGGTGATGGGCGCGTCCGCCTTATAATAATTGCAGGCGTACAGGCTGTAAAGGCAGCCGTTTTGAAACTGCACCGCCGCGTCTGCGGTGTCCTCCACGTCCAGCTGCCTGCCGCCGGGCAGGGGCGCGCGGTGCAGGCGGTTGTGTACGCTGCCCTCGATCCACGCCACGTCGTCCTGCAAAAGATAGCGCACCCGGTCGATGCTGTGGATGGCCTGGTCGATGAGCACGCCGCCGCCCTCGCGGTCCCAGGTGCCCTTCCAATCGCTGGCGGCGTAATAGGAATCGGGGCGGTTCCAGGTGAGATAGGAGCGGGCGGACAAAATTTTGCCGAAGCGTCCCGCGGCGATCATCCCGCGCAGTGTCTCCACGCCCTGGATGAAGCGTGTTTGGAAGATGACGCCCAGCTTGACGCCCGTCTCCCGCTGCACACGGATCATTTCATCCGCCTGCTGCAGGGTGATGGCGATGGGCTTTTCCGTCAGCACATGCACCCCGCCCCGCATGGCGCGCACGGCCAGGGGGGCGTGCAGGTCGTGCGGCACACAAAGATGCACCACATCGATGCCGCCCGCCAGCACCGCCGCAACCTCCTGCGCCCAGGCGCAGCCGAAGGAGGCGGCGAAGGCCTGGGCCTTTTCCGCGTCCCGGTCCACCGCCAGCACCAGCTGCGCCACGTCGCCCAGGCGGCGGAACGCATCGGCGTAAGAGGCGGAGATGCGCCCGCAGCCGACGATGGCGACCTTCAAGTTTTCCATGGAGATTGCTCCTTTTCTAGTATCGGGGTACAAAGGG
>CATXYA010000359.1 GCA_958403605.1 uncultured Oscillospiraceae bacterium | reverse complement strand
CGTGCCGGAAACTGAGACCCAGGGCCGGGTGCACACCTCCACCGTCACCGTGGCCGTGATGCCCGAGGCGGAAGAGGTGGACGTGGAGCTGGACCCCTCTGATTTGAAGATCGACACCTTCCGCTCCTCGGGCGCAGGCGGCCAACACATCAACAAGACGTCCTCGGCCATCCGCGTCACGCATCTGCCCACGGGCATGGTGGTGGAGTGCCAGGACGAGCGCAGCCAATACAAAAACAAAGATAAGGCCCTCAAGGTCCTGCGCAGCCGTTTGCTGGCACAGGAGCAGGCGAAACACGACGCCGAGATCGCCGCCCAGCGCCGCAGCCAGGTGGGCACGGGGGACCGGTCCGAGCGCATCCGCACCTATAATTTCCCCCAGGGCCGTTTGACGGATCACCGCATCGGCCTGACGCTCTATAAGCTGGAGGCTGTCATGAACGGCGCGCTGGACGAAGTGATCGAGGCGCTGGTGCTGGCGGACCAGACGGAAAAATTACAGGCTGCGGCGGGGGAGGAATAGGACATGGAGACAAAACTGCTGCCCGTCACGGACGCTTCCGTGGCTGAGGCCGCCCGGCTGCTGCGCGCAGGCGAGGTGGTGGCCATCCCCACAGAGACGGTGTACGGCTTGGCGGCCAGTTCCCTGGACGGCGGCGCCGTGGCAAAGATCTTCGCGGCCAAGGGCCGCCCGCAGGATAATCCGCTCATTTCCCACATCGCCTCGCTGGACATGATGGCGCTAATCGTAAAGACTGTCATTCCGGATGCCGAAAAGCTGGCCGCGGCGTTTTGGCCCGGCCCGCTGACGATGATCCTGCCACGCAGCAGCCAAGTGGCGGACGAGGTGTGCGCCGGGCTCGATACCGCGTCCGTGCGCTGGCCCAGCCATCCGGCGGCGCAGGCCGTCATCCGGGCGGCGGGCGTGCCGCTGGCCGCGCCCTCGGCAAACCTTTCCGGCAGCCCCAGCCCCACGACGGCGGTGGACGTGTGGGACGATATGCAGGGGCGCATCCCGCTGATTTTGGACGGCGGCGCCTGCCAGGTGGGCGTGGAATCCACGGTCATTTCCTTGGCGGAGGAGACGCCGGTTCTGCTACGGCCGGGATATATCACCCGGGAGCAGTTGGAGGCGGTTTTGGGAAAACCGGTGGCCTTATCGGACGCCGTGCTGCATAAACTAAAAGAGGGGGAGCGGGCGGCTTCCCCAGGCATGAAATACAAGCATTACGCGCCCAAGGCAGAGGTCGTCATCGTCAAGGGAGAGCTTGCGGCCTACCGGGCTTATGTGGAACGGCACCGGGAGGACGGCTGCTTCTGCCTGTGCTTCGCAGGCGAGGAATCGCTGCTGCCCGGCCCGTGCGTGGCCTATGGCGCTGCCGGGGACGACGCCTCCCAGGCGGCGGCGCTGTTTTCCACCCTGCGGGAACTGGATGCCCGCGGCGCCAAAAAAGCTTATGCGCGCTGCCCGCGGCAAACGGGCGTGGGGCTGGCGGTGTACAACCGTCTGCTGCGCGCGGCGGCCTTCCGGGTGGTGGAAGTATGAGCCGGATCCCCATCATCGCCGTGACCGGGCGTTCCGGCAGCGGGAAGAGCACGGTGGCGGCGTATTACCGCGCCGCGGGATACCCGGTGCTGGACGCCGACCGCGAGGCCCGCGCCGTCACGGAGCCGGGCTCGCCGGTGCTGGCCGTTTTGCAGCGGCAGTTCGGCGCGGACATCCTGGACAGCCAGGGGCAGCTGCGCCGCCGCCTGCTGGCGCAGCGGGCCTTTGCCGCGCCGGAGGGCACGCGGGCCTTGACGCGCATCACTCATCCGGCCATCATCGCACGGCTGCTGGAAGGCGTGGAACGGGCCGGGCGCGGCGGCGCGCCGCTGTGTTTTGTAGATGGCTCATCCATCATCGGCGAGGCCTTTGAGCCGTACTGTGACGCCTTTGTGGTGGTGACGGCGCAGCAGGAAGCGGAATTGGCCCGCATTCAGGCCCGGGACGGCATCTCCCCGGAGGAGGCCCAGGCGCGGCTGGCTGCCCAGCTGCCGCAGGAAACACTGGCCGCCCGGGCGGACTATCTCATCGAAAACAACGGCACGCCGGAGCATCTGCGGCAGCAAGCGCAGCGGGTGCTGACGGCGCTGCTGGAGCAAGGAGGCGCATGACAGCGAAGAAAAGGAAGCATCTCGGCTTGTGGCTGGCGCTGCTGGGCCTGCTGGCAGTGGGGCTTTTATTCCTCACCGACGGCCTGGGCGCGGCGATGCGCTTTGCCTACCCGCGGAAATACAGCACTTACGTGGGCTATTACGCCCAAAAATACGGGCTGGATGAAAACCAGGTCTACGCCGTCATCCGCACGGAGAGCGGGTTTGACCCCGCGGCGGAATCGAACGTGGGCGCGCGCGGCCTGATGCAGATCACCGAGGAGACATTCTCCTGGATCAAATCGAAGATCGCGCCCGAAGAGCCGGTGACCTTTGACGACTTGTATGACCCGGAGGTCAATGTGCGTTTCGGCACGTATTTGCTGAAAGTATGCCTGGACCGCTACGGCGGCGATCTTTCCACGGCGGCCGCCGCTTACCACAGCGGCATGGGCCTGGTAGACACGCTTCTGGCGGACTCCGCGTATTCCGCGGACGGAAAGACCCTTCACACGTTCCCCTATGCGCAGATGAGCCATTATGTGGGCAAGGTGAACGGGAATTATAAAAAATACACAGCGCTTTACAGCGCGGCAGAAAAGGAGCAGGAAGTAACATGAACCAGGAAAAAGAAAAGACCGAGGGCCAGAAGCTGGCCGAACAGCTGACCTACACACAGCCCCACATCGCCGACGAGCATCCGGAGACGCCGGCCGAGGCGCAGACCTTCTGCGAGGACTACAAGGCCTTTTTAGACGCGGCCAAAACCGAGCGGGAAGCGGCGGCGGAGATCGAGCGGCGGCTGTTGGCCGCGGGCTACCAGCCGCTGGACCGCACGGCCAAGACGGCGTACCGCCCCGGCGACAAGGTGTATTACAACAACCGCGGCAAGGCCATTCTGGCCGCCACCATCGGCACCGAGAGCCTGGAGGCCGGCGCGCACCTGATGATCGCCCATATCGATTCCCCGCGGCTGGACTTGAAGCCCA
>CATXYA010000358.1 GCA_958403605.1 uncultured Oscillospiraceae bacterium | reverse complement strand
ACCGTTACCCGGAAATACTGGCCCGCGTAAGAGACGCCCGCGTTGACGTTTTCCGCCAGGGCCGCCAGATTCTTGTTTTTCTGGATGAGAAACGGGTCGGCGGCGGTGCCCGTGCCCTGCTCCCAGGGGCTGGGCACCGTGGGCGCCGCCATGTCGGGGATGCCTTTCAGGGTGGGCAGGGCGCCGTTCGGCGTCAAGGGGGCGGCGGGGTCGAACGACCACACCGTATCTTGCCACCCGTTGGCGGCGCTGAACACCTGCCCCAGCGTCATGCTGCCGTCCACGGCCACGCTGGCGCCGTTGATCTGGTCGGCCCCGATGTCCTGCGTAGGCACCGTTTCGCTGTCCAATTCGCCCACGCGCAGGTCGGCCCGGGCCAGGTTACCCGCAAGCCGCCCCTGGCCGCCCGTGCCCGCGATGCGGCCCTGGTCCGGGTAGCCCGTGACGGTGAGGCCCAGCGAGACACAGTTTTGAATGATGCCGGTGGCCGAAGCCTCCCCCACAATGCCGCCCACGCCGCTGCTATTGCAAACATTGCCGGTATTGATGCAGTTTTTCAGGGTGCCGCTGTTCGTGCCCGCAATGCCGCCCGCGTTGTCGTTGCTGGTGTTTGGGATCTCGCCGGCATTGATACAGTTTTGTACCGTGCCCCTGTTGTCGCCCACGATGCCGCCCCTATTTTGCCTTCCGTACACTTCAACGCTGTTAACACAGGCTTCCACCGTGCCCTCGTTGACGCCCGCGATGCTGCCCACGTTGTTGTTTCCGTAGACCTCGCCGGTGTTGATGCCGATGGCGACCACGTTTCGCACCACGCCGCCGCTGGCGATGTACCCAAACAGGCCCTGGCAGTCTTGGCCGCTGATGTCAAGGGTGATGGACTTGCCGCCGCCGTCGAAGGTGCCTGCGAAGGGGTGGCTGCTGTCACCGATGGCCGCCTCGGCGCGCAGTACCTGGTCGGCGTCGTCCGCCACCTTGAAATATGTACCTGCGTAGTTGTTGCCGCCGTTGACATCGGCGGCCAGCGCCGCCAGGTCAGCGCTGGTTTTGATGAGGTACGGGTCGTCCGCGGCGCCCGTGCCGCCGGAGAAGGCGGGGGTTTTCGGCGTGCCCAGGCCGAAGGGCTGGATGTCGTATTCGCCGCTGCCGCTTTCGGGCGTGCCCAGCTCCACGTCCTCCGTGGGCAGCGAGGAAGAAGCCCCCGCGCCGGAAGACGCTGTGCTGTCGCCGGAGGACGCCGGGGGCGCACTCTCGCTGGAGGACGCCGGGGGCGCGCTCTCGCCGGAGGATGCCGGGGGCACGCTCTCGCCGGAGGATGCCGGGGGCACGCTCTCGCCGGAGGACGCCGGAACGCTCTCGCTGGAGGACGCCGGGGGCACACTCTCGCTGGAGGACGCCGGGGGCACACTCTCGCTGGAGGACGCCGGCACGCTCTCGCTGGAGGACGCCGGCGCGCTCTCACTGATGGACGTGGCCGCGCTCTCACCGGTGGGCGCGGACGGCTCCGCCAGCGCGGCGGGCGTCAGCGAAACCAGCAGGCACAGCGTCAGCAGCCAGCTGGCCCCGCGGCGGACAAAATCGTGTTGTTTCATTTGGTTCCCCTTCTCCTACAGCCCGCCCCAAAATGGCGCAGTTAAGCCTCATCCTGTGGGATGGAACTTCTTCCATCCCACAGACAGGGGGTACCCCCTGTCGTCTTTCGCCGCCGGGCATCCGTCCTGCGGTAATACTTATGTTTATTGTACAAGTTCCGGCGTCGCCTTGCAACGTTTCAAGCGAAAAAACGTCAAAAAAACGGTACCAAGGCAATGTTTTTGTGGAGATTCACCACTTTGGGGTGGGGATTGGAGGGGGTGGCTGGTCTTGCGGCTGCGGCCGCGAAAAAAAACGGTTGGCGGCGGAACGCCGGGGACGGATCCAATCGCGGGCTTGCCCCGCAACCCCTCCTGCTTTCGTAGCGGCGGCCATTGGCCGCCGGCCCCAGCGCGCGCATCGCCGCGGGCCTTATAGGGAACGCCGTCCCCGGCGTTCCGCCCCTTCCAAGAAACCGGGAAGGATTTTCTAAAGCACCTGCCCCAGCCGGTAACGATATTACCGGCGCGTGTGTGGAGACAACGGAACGCCGGGGACGGCGTTCCCTACGGGGAAAAGGTACCTGTGGGCGATGGGATGGGCAGGAAAATACGACGGCCAATGGCCGCCGCTACAAAGGGATGGGCAGGCCCGCGGGCGCCCTCTCATCCGGCGCTTCGCGCCACCTTCCCCCGCCGGGGGAAGGCGATTGTTTTTCCTTGCTTTCGCGGAAAAACAACGTAGCTACACGCTTGCTTAAAAAATTTAACAAGCATAAAGGTGATAGCAAGTAGTAGCAGGGCGGCGGAACGCCACCCGCGTTCGCCTTCCCCCGGTGGGGGATCGCCTCCGCAGAGGCATTTCGGAGGCCAACCGCCGCAAAGCGGCGGCTCTTAGGCCGGAGATAGGTGCCGTCTTTTTCTTTAAGGCGGATGAGGGGGCGCGCGGAAACGTTGCCCATACAGCGGGGCTTGGGGCGAAGCCCCATTGAAAATCCGTAGGCGGCGGTACGACGCCAACCTTTGATCCGCGACGCGCGAAAAAAGGCGGCCAATGGTCGCCTCTACGGAAAGAAGGACACGCCGCCGACCTTTTTTCCAAAACATTTTATAAAATCTTTTGTTTTTCTTTCGAATTTGCTGCGGGCGGTTTTTCGTTTTGCTTGGTAGACTAAGGCCAGCAAAAGGGAAAGAGGTGTCCGGCCATGACGGAGCGGGAATTTGAACAGATGATGCAGCGGTATGAAAAACTGGTGTACACGGTGTGCCACCAGCTGGTGAACGATGCGGCCACGGCCGAGGATTTGTCCCAGGAGACGTTCCTTGCGGTGTGGAGCCATTTGGACACCTGCCCGGAGAACGAGGATTCCCGCCGTGCGTGGGTGTGCCGCATCGCGGTCAACAAGGCCAAGGATCATTTGAAAAGCGCCTATCACCGCCGCACCACGGCCAGCGAGGCGCCCGCCGAGACCACGGCTGCTTTGGCGGAGGCCCTCACCGCCCCCCGCCTCGCGGGCACGGTGGCAGCCCGCCTCGGCGCCCAGAACGCGCGCCG